>JACPWA010000191.1 GCA_016191565.1 Simkania negevensis
ACTTAAATGCCCTCATAGGAAGCTTTGAAATGAAAAAAGTCGATGAGATTAAATCTTTTTTTCAAAAAATGAATTTTCCTTTTGTTCTTTCTTCAAAGATAAGTAAAGAAAAAATAAAAGAAGCTCTTTTCTACGATAAGAAAACAAAGAAAAAGACTCCCCGTTTTGTCCTTCTTGATAAACAAAAAGCAATGACTCTTCCTAATGAGAAAATTGATCAAGCATTAGAATGGATGATAGAGAACTTTAAAAAGAGGAATGTTTATGGCTAAAACGCTCATTAAGCCAGGTCAACTAAAGGGAAACCTTGAGATTCCCTCTTCCAAATCTCACACGATAAGATCTTTTCTCTTTGCTCTTCTCGCGAAAGGGAAAAGCACAATTTATCATCCCCTTCTTGCTGAAGATACAAAGAAGATGCTAAAGGCTATTCAATTATTTGGAGCACGCATAAAGCAGTTTCCTCAGAAGATCGAAATCGAAGGGGTAGGAGAAGATCTTCCTGGAGCGGAAGATATAATTGACGCAGGAAATTCTGGGCAAATCTTCCGCTTTATGGGAGGGGTCGCTTCTCTTTCATCCCATTATACAGTGCTTACAGGAGACGAATCGATCCGGAAAGGTCGTCCCATTACTCCCCTTCTTGCAGCTTTGACAGATCTAGGGATATTTGCTAAGAGCGCTAAAGGAAATGGCTCAGCTCCGATTCTAATTAAAGGGATATTACAAGGAGGTGAGGCTTCTTTTGATGGAAGCGATTCTCAGCCTGTCTCCGCCCTTTTGATTGCTTCTGCTTTGGCAAAAGGAAAAACACTGCTTAAAGTAACAAACCCTGGAGAAACACCTTGGATTGATCTTACTTTACACTGGTTTGATTTTCTCTCCCTTCCCTACCAAAGGAGAGGTTATACAGAATATACTTTGCCAGGTTATGGAAAGATCTCTCCCTTCTCTTATAGAGTACCGGGAGACTTTAGCTCTCTTGCCTATCCTCTTGTTGCTGCGATTCTTACCAATTCAGAAATTAGTTTAAGCAATGTTGATTTAAGCGATGTACAGGGAGACAAAAAAATTATCCACACTTTGCAAAAAATGGGGGCGCAGCTTGAGGTTGAAGAAAAGGAGAAAAGACTTCATGTAAAGAGAGGATCTTATTTGCAAGGGATCGAGATCGATGTTAGCGAGATGATCGATGCTCTTCCGATTTTAGCTGTAGTTGGATCATTTGCTACAGGAAAAACCCTTCTTTATAATGGAACCATGGCGCGAAAAAAAGAATGTGATCGGATCTCTGCTATTACCTCCGAGCTTAAGAAAATGGGAGGAAAAATCGAAGAAAAAGCAGATGGACTAGTGATAGAACCTGCCCCTTTAAAAGGAAACATGGTACAAGCTTATCAAGACCACCGGATGGTAATGGCGCTCAGTGTAGCTGCCCTTGCCGCCAAAGGAAATACTTTAGTTAATGGGAGTGAGTGGATAAATAAAAGCTACCCTAGCTTTTATCAAGATCTTATTTCCCTTAAGGCAAACATAAAGACTTTATAATACCGAACACGACTAAAAATTGTGGTGTAAGCTGCGTGAAAGCCTCGGGGCGTTGAACCTAATAAGGAGAGGTTGTGAATCTTATTCTCTTTGGAATGCAGGGATGTGGAAAAACATCTATCGGAAAGTTGGTAGCAAAAAAGCTGAGAAGAGCGTTTATCGATACTGATCAACTTATTGAAGAGCAGTATCGTTTGCACCGAAAAAAACCTCTTAGTGTAAGAGACATTTATCTTGAAATTGGAGAGCTTGCTTTCCGCGCCTTAGAATATGAGGCGATTCAATCCTTACAAGATGTGCAAAATTCTGTCATTGCTGTTGGAGGAGGAGCTTTTCTCCATTTAGAAACCGCAGAATATCTCGTTAAAAAGGGACAACTCATCTATCTGATGGCTAATAAAGAAACAATAAAAAAACGAATTTTTGCCAAAGACTCTCTCCCGGCCTACCTTGATCCTGAGGATCTCGAAAACTCATTTGAAAAAATGTATGCTGAAAGAGAAGAGGTATTTCAGAAAATCTCTGCGACGAAAATCAATATGGAAGAAAAAAAAGAAGAAGAAGTAATTAACTTTATCTGTGCTCTTGTAAAAAAAGGGAAATAGATGGGAAGCAATTCATTTGGGACCCTTTTTAGAATTTCTACCTGGGGTGAGTCACATGGAAAAGCTATTGGTGCGCTGATCGATGGCTGTCCTGCAGGACTCTCTCTTAACGAAGAGGAAATCAATGAAGAGTTAAGAAAAAGAAGGCCTGGACTTTCCTCTTACACCTCTGCTCGATTAGAAATGGATAGAGCTGAGATTCTTTCTGGAGTCTTTGAAGGAAAAACAACAGGAACTCCTATTTCGATCATTATCTTTAATCAGGATCTAAAAAGCGCTCCCTATGAGAATATAAAAAAGCTGATCCGTCCTGGCCATGCAAACTATCCCTACCTTAAGAAATATGGAATTTTTGACCATCGAGGAGGAGGACGTGCCTCTGCTAGAGAAACAGCCTGCCGAGTAGCAGCAGGAGCAGTAGCTAAAAAGCTTCTTCAATATTTTAATATTTCTCTTACTGCTTTTGTTAAAGAAATGGGAGAAATTCAGGTAGAAAGTCTTCCAAGCGATATAAAACATTTGAAAAAGAAAACTCTTAAAAGCTCTATTTTCTGTCCTGATTCAAAGAAAGAAAAAAAGATGATCGAGATGATCCTTAAAGCCAAAGAAGAGAAAGACTCTCTTGGGGGGATTATCGAATGTGTGACTTCTCCTCTTCCTGTAGGACTTGGAGATCCAATCTATGAAAAGCTAGAAGCGAATCTTGCTAAAGCAATGCTTAGCTTGCCTGCTACAAAAGGATTTGAAATAGGGGCAGGATTTAGAAGTGCTAAAATGAAAGGATCTGAGCATAATGACCTCTTTGTTCTTGATAGGAAGCAAAATATCAAAACAAAAACTAACCATAGTGGAGGGACCTTAGGAGGGATTTCAATTGGAATGCCCCTTCTTTTTCGGGTTGCCTTCAAACCTACTTCTAGTATTGCCATGGAGCAAAAAACTCTTGATTTAGAAAAGAAAGAAAGGGTGCTTACCTTAGGAAAAGAGTTTCGCTTTGATCCCTGTGTTGTTATCAGAGCAGTTCCTGTAATCGAAGCGATGTGCGCCCTTGTTCTTGCAGATAGTCTTCTCATGAACCGCTCTTCTTCTCTTTAACTCTATTTCTTTCTTAAATTTGCTATTTCTAAGTGTTGTGCTTGTCATTACCTATCTACGTCCCCTGATGAACGCGAGTTTCGTTTTAAAGGCATTGAGAATAAGGGGGATTTACGCGGCAGGCCTTGCAAAATTTCGCTCGAAAATAGCGCTTTGGCTATTTCCTTCGCTCAATTTTTCAAGGCCTGCCGCTAAAATCCCCCTTATTCACAATGCCTTTAAAACGAAACTCGCGTTGATGAACAGGAAGGAACGGATTCTTTAAATTCTCTAAGTATGACCCACCTCATGTTTTTTTTGATAAAGGCTGGAATTTTCCTTTAATAAATCCCCTTAAGCGTAGTATGACATTTCTCAGAATCATTAACCATGGAGGATAAAATGGCAACTTCAATAGGAACCATTCTACGTGTTAATTCAAGATCTTCTCTTTCACACGGTGGACCCGGC
>JACPWA010000153.1 GCA_016191565.1 Simkania negevensis
AATTCACCCGCATTTTTTTGCATGGAATCTCGCATTCGAACTCACCGACTTTACAAAGTCGCCTCGCTTTCCATGCTGCATTCCATGCAAAAATCTTGCAGCCAATTTTATCATCCAAAATTTAATCCACTATACCATATTCACCGAAAACCCCCCTTATGGCATAAGCCAAAAATAAGGAGCAAATGGGAAGTTAGGGATGGGTGAGGATGGACAAAGATCCTTTGGAGAAAAAGATCGCTAAGCTTGAGTCACTTTGCGACCAGCTGCAATCTGAGATGACCTATCTCGATAAGCTTCTTATTGAGGTAGGGTTTGAAGAAGGGATTAAAACCCTAAAAGTAGCTGCAATGGAGTTTCTCGATAAGAAAAAAGATCCTAATGAGGAGTCTTAACCTTTCCCAGTATTTTCTTTTCTTCATAAGGGAGCCTTTTAAAGGGTCTCGGCCTTCCCTCACTAGCAAAAGCTCGCACCCTTGGCGCTTCTATGCAGGAGGAGGAGCAACATCCCTTCCATTTTTCTAAGCAACTTTTGCAGCAAAGAAAAAGCTGATTGCAGTCCATATTAGCGCAGTTTACATAGAGATCTGTGTTCTCTTGGCAATCAAAACAATGGCCAATCGGCTCTCTTTTTTCCTTTGGATCAATTGGAACAACAAGTCGATCATCAAACACAAAGAGATCTCCTAACCAATGCCTCGCTCCTACTTTTAAACCGTAGTTGATCACACCCCCTTCGAGCTGCACCACATTCTTAAACCCTTTTTCCTTTAATAAGGAAGAATAGAGTTCGCAGCGAATCCCCCCAGTACAGTACATCATTACTTGAGTTTTTTCAGGATCGTGCTTTTTCTTTAGCTCTTCTGCATACTGAGGAAATTCTCGAAAAGTTTTCAAAGCAGGCTTTTCTGCCCCTTCAAAATGACCTACCTGCCACTCATAATCATTGCGCACGTCTAAAACAAGGGTGTCTTTTCCTCGATTTTCTAACATTTCCTTCCACTTTTCTGGAGAGACATGTATCCCCCCTTTGGCAGGATCTGCTATTTGATCCAGAGCAACAAGCTGCTCCCTAAACTTTACCTTCAGCTTTGAAAAAGCATGCTCTTTATCTTCATGGACTTTGATCTGAATATTTTTGAATCGTTCATCTGAGAAAAGCCAATCGAAAAAATCAGGAGCATCTTTTCTAGCAATGCTCATTTGAGCATTGATTCCTTCATGGGAAAGATAGATTCTTCCCTTGACATCTTTTGAAGAAAGATAGTGCTGAAAGCGTTTTACCTCCTCCTTAGGCTCTCGAAAGGGGGTAAAAAGATAAAATGCTAAAATAAGAACGTCTAACTCCATACTTGCAACGCTTTTGATCCTTACAGTCTAGCAAAAGGGTAGTGCAATTAAGGAAATTCGTCAATGGGCTAGAAAGGAGCCCAGTAGTTGCTATCCAAGTAAATATTTCTTCTCATAAATTAACTTAAGCGTCTAGCAATAAACATCTTATATTTTTTTGAAAAAATGCTAAGACTTTAACTTTTTCATAAATATAACTTTCTTATTATTAATAAAATATAAATTAATTATTAAATATTATGTAAATAATTATAATTTTATGTATAATTAAATAATAATACAATTAATTTTAATATGATTGAGGTTTTATGAGTTCTTTTATTTCAGGAGTATGTTCTTGTGCTTCTTATTTAAGTTCTTGTGTTTCTTCCATAAGCTCTTGTTTTAGCAGATGTCGGAGGTCAAATCAAACAGTGCAAGGTGTAGCTTATAGGAGACTCAGCGATATGGAAACAGATAGAGAAAGAGAGAGTAAACGACTAGAAACTAAAAGCGTAGCCTATGAATATGCCATTTTCAATCAGATGTCAGAAGATCTCGAACAAGTCCGACCAAGATTAACAACTACGGCATATCAAGCTGCTAAGGACATGATTAGCCTTCACCGCTCAATGGTTGAAATACAAGGAGTTACAGGCTCAACGGAAATAGAGCGCAGAATCAATCAATTACCAAAGTCAGGTGCTGAAGAAGGATTCGGGGCCGTTTCCATTAAGCGGCGTATTGAGCTGTTCACCAGCATCTACTCCCAAGCAAAAGAACAAGACAAACTACAAGGATTTTTTAGTTGCTTTGTGCAATCTGCTTGTTTAAGCGGTCGAACGAATCGTTTATATAAATTTGCAAACACCCTGTCTTTACCAGAGGTGGATTTAAGCTATGACCCTTCTGCCGCTCTGGAGGTGCCCGGGTACGTTATTTCTGAGATCCTAGATGACGAGATCGATACTTTAGAGGACCTTAGAAGCCATCTTTCACAGCAAGCAAACTTCAATAAATTTGTAGAAGATCTTCGAGCTGCTGCTGCTGCTGGGTCCCAAAGAGGGCAAGACCAAGCTTTCATAGAATATTTAAGGGCTAGAGGAATCTACCAACCCTCTGGTGATGGCGAAATCAATTGGGAAACGTTAGCACGTGATTTTATTAGGAGCCCTGCTTTGGCAGCCGCACTTAGTGCAGCTAGAGAACAAGTAGTTGAAGAAGAAGTGTAATAGCTGTTAGCTGTATCCAAATAGGGCGTAAAAAGGAGTCTAACGTAAACTTTTAAGCTCTGAACTTTGGATGGGCTTCAATAAGAGCTATATACTCAAATCTCTTCAAACGTTTAGCAAGCTGGTGTGCTGTCCGCCCTCTGCGGTCTCGTTGATTAACATCCTCTCCGATGCGAAGACGAGCTAAAAATTGCTCCATATTGCCAGCAACAATACAGAGGTGTAATTTAACACATATACCTTCTTTAAGAGAGCTGTAGGGGCGAAAAGAGTTAAGATTACCTTTATAATGTTCTTTAAGCATTTTCAGGTATGGTTGTGTAAATGCCTTCCATGCTTTACATGTCAACGCTATCAGAGTAAAAACTAAGGCTTCTTCCTGAAAAACACAATTTAGTTGCAACGGGTTTTTGCTCTTAAAGTAAGGCATAATTACTAAAGCAAAAATATCAGATTGTTGCAAAGGCGGTAAGCTCATAAATCCTCCTTAGTTTTAAAGATTATTCATCTTTCTAGCTAGTTTTTGACTCGCTGCAAAAAACGCTTATTTACTATTTTTTCTCGTTTACAGTGGCTTGAGCCATGAAAGTACTTTAAAGGACAGAATTTGCAGCTAGTGGAAGTTTTGCTTGCAAAAGCAAACAAACCTAATGCTCTTTTTCAAGGTAATAAACCAGAAACGAAATCATTATATGCAAAAGTGATAAATTCTTCCAAGTAAAAGATATAGGGATGCAAAAGCTTTTTAGATCCTTATTTCATCACTTTCCTGATGGGCCCTTGCCCTCATTGTCCAAGTATGCACCGTGGGTCAACCAAAAGATTAGCAAAAATATATTCAAGAATCCTCTATTTTCGAGCTTTACAATATCTTCTATATAGTTTTCGGAAAGTAAGTACATGAGGCAGATGGTAAGGTAACAATTGAAAATGCAGCTCTTTAAAAACAGCTCTTAATATTTTAAAATTAATCACTTATTGACCCAACCAATGATAGAAATTTCATGAATTAGAGCTTCTTAAAGCTATCAAAAAATTGCTGAACAAGGCGCTTTTTATAACCATCTAAAAAAAGAATTCTCTCAATCTTGCATAAGCTGCATTTCCCTCTTGAATTAATTTAGAGAGAAAAGTAGCATTATGGATTCTATTTCATGAACTTTAAGGTAAAAAATGGTACGGTATATTGGTCCTAAGAATCGCATTGCAAGACGTTTTGCTGTAAACATTTTCGGACGTCTTAGAAACCCCTTACTTCACAAACCAAACCCTCCTGGAATGCATGGAGCCAAAAGAAAGAAAAAGTCTGACTTTGGACTTCAATTGCAAGAAAAACAGAAGCTCAAAGCGATTTATGGAATGCTCCCAGAAAGGACTCTTCTCCGCTATTTTAGAAATGCGACACAAAAAGAGGGGAATACTGCTCATATTCTGCTGCAAAACCTTGAGACCCGTCTAGACAATATTGTCTACAGACTAAAATTTGCTTCGACCATTTTCCAAGCACAGCAGCTCGTTTCTCATGGACATGTGCTTGT
>JACPWA010000154.1 GCA_016191565.1 Simkania negevensis
AAAAGAGAGAGGTACGGATCTCTTTTCCTATCTTTAGCCCTTTCTGGAAGATATAGTGAATAGGAAAGGGAAGCTTCTTTACGCGCCGATGCGTTTCATACGTAAGCTTCACCTGACGTTGTATTTCACTTTCTCCAAAAATAGCACTATCAAGGCCGGCGATCACCCTTCCTAAATGATAAAAACAATCTCTCCCAAAATAGGTATAAAGGGCATATTCAAAAAGGGAAGGGAGGGAGGGGCGAAGCCTAGCTAAAATATCTACCTGCAGCTGTGCTAAATCCTCTCCTGAAAAATAGAGCTCAATCCGATTACACGTACTGAGAAGTAAAGTGATTACCTGCTCTCCTTTTTACTTTTGCTTAAATTCCTTCTCACATGCCTTAGCAAAGGCTTCTCTGAGCGGAAGCTCAGAAGTGCGGTGATTCATTCCTAGGACGCCAACTTGCATAATGGGGGCTCTACTTTACTTGCGTATATACCGGTTTTTAGTGCTCTGTAAACTTAATGTTTACTATTTGGGTTAGAAAGTGGCGAAAAATGTTCTCAAAAGTCCTTCGTTTTCGAGTTTTGAGACACTTTCTTATCATCACTCAGGTTCTTGCATATGATCTGCACTGCACCTTCACAAACCACGCCTGCCAAAATGAAACTTTCTATGCGTTTCAACTGTCACCGGTATATATAAAAAAATAAAAAAAATCTTTCAATACCTCAATTTTAAAAAGGGAAGAATCAACCGATCTTCAAATCCCCTCCCCTTTAAAAAGCGATAGAGCTTTTCCTCTCTTTTTTGACCTATTTCTCCTCTTTTTGTCCGTTTTTCAATCAATTCTTTTATCTTCTCTCTTTGCAGTTCATCGGGAAGATAGGCTTTAAAGAGGACCTCTATGTGCTTTCCTTCTGCTTTTCCCATTTTTTTACCTAAACGAACTTTGATCCAAGCAGGTCCATGGCCTTTTTTTAATTCACTTTCTATAAATATCTTAAGAATTTCTTTCTCTTTAACATATCCTTGCTCTATCACCTTCTCTAGAACCTCTTCTATCGCTATAGCAGAGATCTTTTTCCTCATTAGTTTTCTTCTGAGCTCAGATTTTGTATGGTCCTTGATAGCTAGAAGGTTATAAACATATCTAAGAGCAGTTTTCCCCTCCTCAAGCTGAAAAAAAGCTTCCACATCTTCTCTAAAGAGAAAGTTCTTGATCTTATTTAAATACCTTAGATACAGCTTCTTATCAAATATTCGTACAAGCTCTTCATCGCAAAATATTTTTATAAGTGACTTATTTTCAGCATCTTCCACTAACTTGATTTTCATAAAAACACCATTAATTAATTGAATATTAAATCATATAAAGATATAATAAAGATAGAAGTAATAAACATTATATAATGAGGGATAAACTATGGTATCAGGAGTAAGTTCAAGTTCAGCAGCAGCCTACTTTGAGCAGTCGACTCAAGATATGACAACCCAGCAGCTTAATACTCAAATGGAAATGAATTCCGCTGCCCAAGCTGGAAGTCAAATGAATCAAGAAACACAGCAAACCCAGCAGGAAACAGAAGAGCTCATGCAAGATGCGTGGGGCGACGTACCTACACAAATGTAATTTAAAGAGCTAAAAAATCTAAGAAAATGACCCATCCCTCCCGGGGGATGGGTTTTTTTTTATCTTTACATGGGAAAATTTTTATTGTGGTTTTTGAAAGAAAGGGTATAAATAGGGAAAATGAAGAAAGAATGGGTATCTGTCATGAGCGATAAGATTTCTGGAACCCCTCCCACACCACCGACTCCTCCAGAGCTCCCCTCCTATTCAACTCCTCCAAAACAAACTAACACCTCTTCCTCTGATCCCTTTGAAGATTCTCTTGATACCTTTGCACAGTTGCCTGAAACCCTAAACGTCCTTACCTTTCCCCCTTCTTAGAGGAAAAAATATGTCTATTCCCTCGATACCTTCTTCCGGTTCAGGTTCAACCCCTCCTCCCTCTTCTTCCGATCTTCCCCCGCAGGTGCAAATTCCCCAGACTTACAGTCCTCAAGGAGAATCTGCCATTAAAGATTGGTTCTCATTTTATTTCCCGGGAATGAGCGATGCTGATGCGACAAAAGCGGCTAACCAATTTACAATGCAAGTAATGCAGACCATCCAAGAATCTTTAAACCAGTCGATGAAAAATGCTAAAGAAGCTGCCAAACAGCTTAAAGAAAGCATTGATGAGTGAACCCACTCTTATACCGAACATCATTAAACACTCACCTTACGCAAAAAGAAAGAGCAGAGGGAACAAATCTTTTGAATTTCAATCACTAGACTCCTTTCGAAACTCCATTTATTTGCCAAAACAACGATTTTTGCCATCTCTAAAAACCGATTGTTTCAGCCATGTGTTCCCACATTGTCTTCAAAATCTTTTTTAAGAACTGTCTAAAACGCGCCATTTTTCCAAACAAAGCGAGTTTCGAAAGAAGTCTACTTTAAAAATTCTCACCATATTTACTTGAATAGCCTTACGATTTTTAAAGCAATTGACTTTTCAAAATCTTTTAGTCCTCTATCTTTCCTTTTTGCATAAGGTGAGTTAAAAATTGCAATTTTGATCTTTCTTTTTCTTAGAGCTTTATCTTAAAGTCAGTTTTTCTTTATCATAAAAGACATACCTTCTATGAAAGAGACTAAAAATCAAAAAGTTATATTTGAAGAAGAGCTACCCTTGCGGCTGGATAAAGCTCTATTACATCTTTTTCCCTCCTATTCTAGGAGTTACTTTCAATTTTTAATTGAGGAAAAGGCTATAAAGGTCAACGGTCTTTCCTTAAAGAAAAAAGATTTAGTAGAGAAAGGGGATCAAATTGAGGTCTTCTTTCTAGAACTTTCAGAAATTGCTCTTACCCCTCAAGAAATTCCCCTAGAGATCCTTTATGAAGATGAATCGATTCTATGTATCAATAAGCCATCAGGAATGGTAGTGCATCCCGCTCCAGGAAATCCAAAGGATACCTTTGCCAACGCTTTTCTTTACCACTGCAAAAACTTAGAAATAGGAGAAGATCCTTTGAGGCCAGGGATTGTCCATCGACTGGATAAGGAAACATCAGGAGTGCTCATTGCAGCTAAAACAAGAAAGGCTCATCAGCAACTCATCTCTGATTTTACTCAACGGAAAGTAGAAAAAAAATATCTCGCAATCACCATAGGCAATCCAAAAGTAACCTCTCTCTCTGCTCCTATTGGAAGAGATCCCAAAGACAGACAGAAAATGAGTGTCGTTTCTGAAAAAGGAAAAGAAGCAAAGACCTTTTTTACTTCTTTAAAGGTAGGAAAAAAGTTGTCCCTTATTGAATGTAGGCCGATCACAGGAAGGACCCATCAGATTCGGGTCCATTTAAAAGAGCTTAAAGCTCCTGTTTTAGGAGACTCTCTTTACGGAAGTGAAAAAATCAATCAGCAGTACTCCTCCCCCCGCCATCTCCTTCATGCCCTTTCCTTGACCATTCTTCATCCTATTACCAAAGAAGCTTTAACCTTTGAAGCTCCCCTCCCCGATGATTTCAAATGTTGGATAGAAAAAATTTAACCAAGAGCTTACCTAATACTGAACACGATCAAAAACTGCAGTTTTTAGCCATGCTTGGTATAATACTCAAGAAAAGTAGATTAATATAGGTAAAGTATTGTATTTTTATATAGGAGTGAAAAAGGCTCTATGAACCTATTCCACTATTTAAATTTTTGATGTTTTATAGAAATTTGTGAGGAGATTTAGTCTACTTTTTTAAAGACAACATTAAAGGCACATGACCTAGAAAAGATAGATTAAAGATACTAGTGCTCCGTTTCAAAAGTTTTTGGTGTTTGGGCTGATGTGAAAGTTCTCGCAGTTTGTCGATCGTAAAGCTAGCTGTATTAATTCAATACAGCGCGCTTTATGACCGGCAAACCCCGAGGCTTTGACACAGCCGAAACATCAAAAACTTTTGAAACGGAGCACTAAAAAGGGCAAAAACAGGAACATTTAAATAGTGGGATAGGTTTAAAAATACGTAAACTGAAACAGAAAAACAAGGATCGAACTATGAAAGAATTTGTGGAATATATTGTTAAAAATCTTGTCGATCATCCAGATAAAGTTAGAATCAATGAAATTGGTGGTACCCATACCCTCATTATCGAGCTTAGCGTTGAAAAATCTGATATCGGGAAAATTATCGGGAAAAAAGGGAAAACGATCAACGCGATTCGCACCCTTTTAATGTCTGTTGCCAGCCGCAATGGAATCCGTGTAAATTTAGAGATTCTCGAAGAGGGAAAAGAACAACAGCAATAGTCTCAAATAAACTAAAAACCTCAGCTTAAGAACATATCTTAAGCTGAGAAAATTATATCCAACCTCATTAAAAATTGCAGATTTTTTAGGTATACTTAGTCCCGCCCGGAAGATAAGGAACAATCATTGCTTTGCGAGAATTGATCTTTCCTGCGTTAAAGCGCAAAACTGCGATCGATAGCTTTTGTTCTTTTTTCATTTCATGAGAGATAGGAAAAAAACTCTCCTTAAAAATTAAAGACAACTGCTCAGCATTTTCTCCTAAAAACTGCACACTGAACTTAAGATCTCTTATATAAGGAGCAGTTTTTAGCCCGCTTAAGAAAATTTTAAGATATTCTTCGGCGATCTCTTTAGGAGGAATCCAGATCCATATCTCATCAAGGTGGAAATGTTCAATTTCCTCCCCTCTGAAAAGCTCACCCGCACTTGCAACCGTAGAAATCATATGAAGATGGAGTAGAATTTCTTTGCTGCTTTCATAGATTTTTTGAGATTGCTCAAGCCAGATCCTGCGTAGCTTAGGAGAAAGTGTACTAAAGAGAGGAATATTGCTGCAGAAGAGTTTTGTTTGTCCTACGCGGCTACTGCCTCCCATAATTTTCATATCGCCAAAGATATTAGAAGAATGCCTTTTAGCACACTGCTCTAAATTTTCTTCCACACTTTGTTCTTTAAAGAGATAAACTTTGCTATAGAGAGAATAGAAATCCTCATTTTGAAGAAGAGCTTTTGCGGCTAAAGAGGTAAATTCCTTTTCCTCTTTTATCTGATCAAAATTGATCACCTCCACCTCCTTTTTCAAGGTAAGCGTCTTAAGTCGGTTGAGAAGGGAGAAGGCACATTCTACATCCCGCTTTGTAACTTTGGTTAAAAGATCCGTATCATCTAAAATAGCATAAAGAAAATGTAGATATTCTAAATACTCTCTTCTAGAGTCGATAAAATAGGAAGAGGGGAAGCTAAGCAGTTTTTTCTTCTGCAAAAGTCTCTGATAGAGTCTGATATTTGGCACCGAGTCGAGCCCCTTTTCTAGCTCTTTTAACTGAGAGGTGATCTCTTCCCAGTTCATCCCAGATAAGCTATACTTGTCATTAAGCTCACAAGCCATTTCAGCAAGGAGAGTACAGGTAGACTGCGCATCTGAAATAAAAGCGGTAGGAGGGGCTTTAGTAGCAAGGAGGCTCTTATGGTGATCAATTACGCTAATCACCTCAATATAAGAAGGGATTGCCATTTCTTCCCGATTACAAAAATCACGCAGCGAAACAGTAGCTAGCACTTCTTTTTGAATTTCAGAAGCATGCACTACACCGATCGGAACTTTTTTGCCATCGATCTCTGTATGATTGACAGTCAAATAAGAATAGGAATCCATCTTAGAGCGGATCTCTTCAATATCGGTGCGATGGGTGAGATACTGCGGGGCAAAGCCAAACACATCGGTTTTAATTTTAAGAGCAATATCTAGTCGATCGACATATTTCCGGATCGAAGCAAACCCCTCTGAAAGTTTTACTACAAGGGTTTCTAACGTGTTAAAGATAAGGGGACGGCTTTCCGTGATTTTTCCCGATTGATCAAAAAGTTCTGATTGAATAAGCGATTTTAACCAGATGGTAATCTCAGTAAAATTAAAGACCTTGATCGACTCCATCACACGGGCAAACTCTTCAAATTTCGCATCAAGACCCGACTTTACTTGAAGTACTTTAGAGAGGTATTTACCTACGTACCTTGATTGCAAA
>JACPWA010000216.1 GCA_016191565.1 Simkania negevensis
CTCTATGCATTAAAAAGCAAGGATGAGCAGGCCAACTAAAAAATAGCTTTGATGAGGTAGAAAATCAAGATGCAGGCAAGGGCGCAGCAGGGGAGGGTGATCACCCAAGAAAGGACAATATCGCGGAGAGTACGCAAATTGAGGGCAGAGATTCCACGGGCAAGGCCCACACCGAGGACAGAGCCAACGATGCAGTGGGTAGTAGAGATGGGAAGCCCTAATTTGGAGGCAGCGAGAATGGTAATTGCCGCACCAAACTCTGCGCTAAAGCCACGTGTAGGAGTGAGCTCCGTAATCTTTTTTCCAATCGTTTCGATCACCCGCCATCCCCAGGTAGCAAGACCGATCACAATTCCGATACCGCCGAGGCCGAGGAGCCAGGTGGGAATAGGAGAGGCAAGAGCGACACTTCCCTTTTTGAGGATCTCAATGGCTGCAGCTACCGGGCCAATGGCATTAGCTACGTCATTGGCGCCATGAGCAAAGGCAACATAGGAGGCGCTAAGGATTTGAAGATAGCTAAACATCTTTTCTACCATCTGATAATCGGTAGTTTTGGTATAAAAGCCTGATATAGCCCTTTTGGTTTCTGTCAGCGCTTCAACCCCTTTTAGGAGTTTGTTAATAGTCTCTCGATCCTCTTCTGAAGAGGAGAGCTGGACCTGTTTTAAGTGTTTTACCGCTTTATTTAAGCTATATACTTGGTGAGGAATAGGGGAGGAGGTTGTTGCAAGGGTGGTTTCAGGAAACTTAATTCTCTTAATAAAAAAGTTCATGACTAGAGCTCCAAGAGTTCCCACTAAAGTAGCAATTACTAAAGTTAGAGCGGGATGAGGATAGAAATGAAAACTTCCCAGTCCATGGAGGAGGCTAGTTAAAGTGAAGACAGCAAACACGATAAAGGTAAGGTAGGGGATGAGTTTTCTTGTAGCGCGCACCGGATGGAGAGCATAAAGAACCTTTCTTTGGAGGAGGCTAAAAAGGAGGAAGGAGAAAAGGGCAGAAAGAGCAGGAGAGATCACCCAACTCGAAGCAATCGTTCCTACCTCTCCCCAATGAACCACATCACTTCCCCCTACCAGGGCACCAAATCCTAAGATAGCCCCGATGATCGCATGGGTAGTGGAAACAGGCCAGCCAAAAAAAGAGGCGATTTGAAGCCAGGAGGCAGTGGCTAAAAGAGCGGCGAGCATCCCATAGAGCAGAATCTTCGGCTGCGCAGAAAAAAATTCAGGATTGATAATCCCCTGCTGCAAGGTTTTTGAAACGTGGCTGCCGAGAAAAAAAGCCCCTGCGAACTCCAAGACTCCAGCGATGATGACCGCTTTAAAGAGGGTTAGTGCTCCAGAGCCTACAGAGGTTCCCATTGCATTGGAGACATCATTAGCTCCAATATTCCAAGCCATATAAAAACCGGCAAGGATCAGGAAAATGAAAAGAATGTGATCAACTGCCATCTTTACTTCAGTTCTAAAATGGTCCCAACTCTATTTGCTAACTTTTCGGCGATATGAGAGATGTCATTGATCTCTTCTATCAGACGAATATAGAGATAGAATACAGGGGTTGGAATAAGAGTGCCTTTCTTAAAGAAGGCTTTCATCAGGTGATATTTCATCTTATCTGCTTCATACTCTTTATAGGCAGTTTTTTCGATCATCGTTTTTACTTTTTCTGCCTCGATCCCGCCAAAGGAAGATTCGATCAGATCGGGGAGCTCTTTCATAATGTTATAGCTATCCCAAAAAGCCTCGCAATTTTTTAGAAAAAGGGTTTGCATCTCTTCGCACAGCTCTCCGAATTCTTCCATGGGGTAGAGAACAAGCAGGTTCCCTATGTCTTCTGATTGATCGGCCAGCCGGTCCTGAATCGATAGAATCTCTAAAAATTGTCCTCGATCGATCGGTAGCCAGGTTCTTTTGGTGAGTTGATTTCTGATGTCATTTTTAGTGAGATCAGCTTCATGTTCTAGTCGGGAGAGTTCAGCGACCAGTTTTTCGATCGCCTCTGGAGGGGCTTTTTTGAGCTTTTCGAAAATTTCGATAAGCTTTTTATAACAGTCGCTAACGTTTTTCATATGGGCGAGAAGAGAGGAAAAAGGAGACTTTCCAAAAAGACCAGCAATAGCGGAAAACATAAAAGTGATTTACCTTGGGTAGATCCAAAGCTGTATCATAGAGTCAGTAATAATTAATTTCACGCAAAAATAGCATTTCTCTCTTCTTCTCGGAGCTCGCGCCACGCCCCCTCTTTGAGATCCCCCAGAAGGATCCCTCCAATGCGAATCCGAGTTAAAGAGATAATTTCTAACCCAGCTTCTCCCACTAGGGCACGCACCTCCCGTTTCTTCCCCTCTTTTACGACCACTTTTAGCGTATTTCTTCTCACTTTGACTACTCTTACTGGCGCAATCCATTCTCCTTCTAGCCGCATTCCTTTAGAGATTTGTACAAGTGCCTCGTGAGAAATTTCCTCGACCGTTTTTACCAGATACTCTTTAGAAAGATTTGAGGAAGGATGGATCACTTTTTGAGCAAAAGCGCCATCATTGGTTACAATGATAAGCCCTGTGGTATCTTTATCAAGCCGTCCTGCAGTAAAAAGACGTTTTCCTATCTCTGAAAAAAGATCGACTACCCGTTTGCCACTTTCCAATTGGTTAGTACAGAGATAGCCTTTCGGCTTATTCAAAAGAAAATAGACCTTCCCTTGTTCGCCTGTAACTAGCTCCCCTGCTACCCGGATTCTATCTTCTTCCCATGAAACGAGGGTTTGAGGTATTTTGATCACTTCTCCGTTTACTTCAACCTGTCCCGCAACAATCAGCTCTTCTGCTTTTCTTCTTGAAGCTATCCCGGCTGCAGCTAGTGCTTTGCTTAATCTTTTTTTTATCATCGTGCTATTCCTCACACACATAGATTAAAGAAAAAGGGGTAAAAAACAAAGCTTTTCCTCTATTTTTAACTTTTTTTTACTACCTTAGGTAAGAGATGGTTTCCAAATGGCTAATCAGGTATTCTTAGGGGGGAAAGAAAAGAGGTGTTTCATGAAGCATGCTCCTAGACTAGTCTTGCTTAGACATGGTGAATCGGTATGGAACAATCAAAATATTTTTAGCGGGTGGGTTGATATCCCTTTAAGTTTAGCAGGGATTGCTGAAGCGCAAAAAGCAGGAAAACAGATCAGCTCCATCCCCATTCATGTGGTCTTTGTTTCCACTTTAATCAGAGCCCAAATGAGCGCCATGATCACGATGATAGAGCATAAAGGGGGAAAGACCCCTGTTCTTCTCCATGCAGGAGGAGGGAAGCTACAAGAGTGGGCTCAAATCTATGATGAAAAAACGAAGAAAAATTGTATTCCTGTAATCAGCGCTTGGGAACTTAATGAGCGTTACTATGGGGAGCTTCAAGGGTTAAATAAAGATGAGACTAGAAAAAGGTATGGGAAAGAGCAGGTGCACATCTGGAGAAGAAGTTTTGATACCGCTCCTCCTAAAGGGGAAAGCCTAGCGATGACTGCAAAAAGAACGATTCCTTATTTTAAAGAGCAGATTGTGCCCTACCTAAAAAAGGGAGAAAATGTGCTTATTACCGCCCATGGAAACTCTTTGCGCTCCATCATTATGGATCTCGAAGGGCTGTCGAAAGAAGAAGTGGTCGCCTTAGAATTGCCTACGGGAGAGCCTTTGTGCTACAGCTACCTAGAGGGGAATTGGCACAAAGAAAAGATGGATTTATACCAAGCATGATTAAAAACTCCAACTTTTAATCATGCTTTAGGATTATAGGAGAAAATATGAGAGAGCAGATCTATCTTGATAATGGGGCTGCAACTCAGCCTTCCTCAGATCTACTCAGTCAGATCCAACCTTATTTTAGAAACTATTGGCACTCTATAGAAGCCCCTTATCTGCAAGGGAAACAGCCATTTGCTTCAGTAGAAGAGGCGCGCACTGGAATTGTAGATTTTCTTGATGCAGAAGGGAACTTCTTTTTTGCTTTTACCTCTTCTGGAGCAGAGGGAATTTCCCAGGTGGTGCAGAGCGTCTACTTCGATGAGATCTATCAAAGTGGAAAGAATCATTTTCTCACTACTCCTCTTGAAAATAAAGAGATTCTCCTCGCCTTAAAGAAATTTGAAAAGGTGGGATGTATCACTAAGATGGCTACTCTGAATGAACATGGACAAATTACTAAAGAAAGATTAGAAAAAGCACTTTCTCCTCGCACCTCTCTTCTCTCCCTTTCTTGGGCAAGTAGCTTAACTGGGGTGGTTCAACCGATTGAAGAGATTGCCTCCCTTTGCAAAGAAAAAGGAATTCTTCTACACGTCGATGCCTCTGACGTACTTGGAAAGATCTACTTTTCTTTAGAGAAAATGCAGATCGATTTTCTCACCTTTGGCGGCGATCGGCTGCATGCTCCCAAGGGAAGCGGAGGTATTCTTTATAAGAGCAAACAGCCCCTTTTCCCCCTCATTTCTGGGGAGAGCCTAAATCTACCTGCTCTGGTGGGGCTTGGGTTTGCTTTTGAGGAACTTAAAGAAAATTTTGATTACCTCTGCACTGAAGGGGTCCGTCTTAAAAATAAATTAGAAGAGGGAATCCTAAACGGAGTAGAGCATGCCTCTGTTCTGTTTCAAGAAGCAGAAAGACTTCCCCATGTCACCGCCATTGCCTTTCCCGGGATTCCAAGTGAGCTTCTCTCTTTTCATCTCATGAAGCAAGGGCTTTTTGTTAGCCGGGGAGGAGGAAGGGAACAACAGCTCACCTCTCTTCTTATCAGTGCAGGAATAGACCCCATTGATGCAAGATGCTCTTTAAGTTTTTCTCTTTCTAGAGATACAACGGAAGAGGAGATCGATCAAGCGATTAAACTGGTGATCAGCGCTACCGATAAGTGTTTTTCCTTGTCACGGAGGGTCCTCTAATGCATCCTTCTCTCATGCTTCCCCACCCTTGGAACAAATTTAGCCATCTTTTGGTTGAAAGAATTTTATCTCCTGAAAACGTCGGATTCTTCCTAGAAAAAAAAGAAGAGACGCCTCACCTTCGCATCATTTCTGGGAAGGGAGGAAGTATGATAGAGGGAAATGCGGCTACCCTTTTTCTAGTGATTGATGAAACAGATGGGATCATTGCCGATGCAAAATTTCAGGCATTTGGGGAAAGTGCCCTGATCGGTGCCTGCGATATGCTCTGTCATCTTCTTCTCAGAAAAAATCGGATACAAGCAAGGCGCATCAGCGCCGATCTGATCGATAAAAGCTTAAGAGATTTTCCAGATACCCCAGCTTTTCCTGAAGAATATAGCTATCATTTAGGCTTAGGTTTAAAGGCGCTGCAAGATGCCTTGGAATCCTGCTCTGATATTATAGTGACTCACTGCGCCGATTCTCCTCCTGTCCCCTTTGAATCAACAGAGGAAAGAGGAGAGCGCCTAGATTGGGGAGTGTTAAATAAAGAGGAAAAAATCGAGATGATCAAAACCCTCATCAAAGAAGAGATTCAACCCTACATTGAGCTTGACGCGGGAGGGCTAGAGGTCTTAGATCTAAAACATGACACAGAAGTGTTGATTGCTTACCAAGGGGCTTGCGTATCTTGCCCTTCTTCCACAGGGGCTACTTTGGATGCGATCCAGCACATTTTGCAAACAAAAATTCACTCTGCTCTTGTAGTAAAGCCAGATCTTTCTTTTTTAACCCACATTGAGCAGATCAGATGAGCAAAGAAGTATAAGGTTTTTGTTTCAAGAAGGATAAAAAAACGCAACTCTATTGGATCAATAGAGAGCATTTTTTATCCTTCTTGAAGGAAAAAGGTTATGTTTATGCGCCATATTAGACTTCTTTCGAAACTCCATTTATTTGCTCAATGTGGGTTTTAGCAACCAAAGCTTAAGCGAAGGATCAAAGCCATGAAAATCATCGCCCATAGAGGAGCTTCGATGGAAGCTCCAGAAAACACCAAAAGCTCCATCACAAAAGCGATCGAACTGGGGGCTCCAATAATCGAAGTAGATATTCGGATGACTAAGGACAAAGTCGCTGTGATCGTACACGACCCCGAAATAGAAAAAGAAGGGAAAAGCTACCACATAAAGGACTTGGACCTTTCTGAGCTTCGCACCTTTGATGTAGGGGGATGGTTTTTAAATAAGTTTAAAGGGGAAAAAATCCTTACCCTTGAGGAGATGCTTCAGCTTGATTATAAAGGTTCTGCCCTGATGCTGGAAATTAAATGGATGGGGGCTCCTTTTATCCAAGACGTTGAGCAGGTCATGCACACCATTCACACCCAGGGCAAAAACCAAAAGTTCTTTATCGCTACCCAGTCTCTCCCTGTACTTTCCTATCTAAAGAAGAAGCATCCCTCTTGTACTCTCATCGCCATTATTCATTCTGAGCCTGAAGTAGAAGAGTTTTTGAAAGTGGAGCCAAAATTGATGGCCCTCCGCCACCAGCTTCTAACCAAAGAAAGAGTAGCTTTCCTACATGAAAGGGGAATAGAGATATGGGGGTGGACCATTGATGATCTTGCTTATGGCAAAGAGCTGAAAAGGCTTGGCGTTGATGGGATCATTACAAATAATGCAGCCAGTTTTCTTAAAGCTTTTGTTTCTAATAAAAAACAGCGCAGAGCTGCTTAATATGAGTCATTTTGCTAAGACACACTATGAAGAAGAGCGGATAGAAGGCTTAGAATGTTTTCAAGAGTCTCTATACAACCTTTCCTTCACAGAGTGCATGTTTAGCCACTGCTGCTTTAAAGAGGGGACGTGGGGTGGGAGTAAGTTCATTTCATGCAGTTTTCTCAATTGTCTTATTTTTTGTGTGGATTTGAAAGGAGTCCGTATGCAAGAGGTCCGGTTTGAGGAAAGTAAACTTGTAGGCTTAGAATTCTATAAGTGCGACCCCACTTTCTTTTCCCTCTCTGGGAAGAAGGCGATCTTTCAGGGATGTAATTTTTCGGGCATGAAAATGAAAAAAAGCTCTTTCCCTGAATGCAAGCTCAAAGGATGTTTTTTTTCTGACACGCAGCTTTCTGAGAGCGATTTTTCCCAAGCTGATTTAGAAGGATCGATCTTTCATAATAGCGACCTAAAAAAAGCAGATTTTCGTCAGGCTAGTCATTACCAGATCGATCCCCTATCCAATAAAATCCAAAAGGCAAAGTTTTCTTTCCCTGAGGTGGTTTCCCTTCTTCAAGGTTTCGATATAAAAATTGAGCCTTAGTAGTCATTAGACATGCCATAATTGCGCAAAGACAAGGGGTTACTCCAAAAACGGAGTAGTATAAACTCTCCACTGATATTGCAACCTTTTTCTAAACACTTAGAACACAAATTTTCTATCCACTTGCATCGTCCTCGCGAGCCCTTTTGGGGCTCACGAGCGATGTCTTCGTGGTTTTTGGTTACCCTATTCTTTCTCCTTTATAAGCTTCCCA
>JACPWA010000217.1 GCA_016191565.1 Simkania negevensis
AACTAACGCTACTCCTGATGCCCAAGCAATGAGAGTACTCATCTTTCCTAAAGCTCTAGGCACTCCTGTCTGTATACAATTCCAGAATAACTTTCTTTTGAAAGAGAAATCTTTCGTTTGATATTCCTTGTCTTCTTTAAGAAAAAGGCAAAAAAGGATTGCGCAATACACTGTTTGAGAAAGAGCAGTGGCTATAGCTGCTCCTGAGATTCCAAGAGAGGGGATCCATCCCTTTATGCCAAAAATAAGGCAATAATTGAGAAGGATATTGAGCAAATTGGCCATGAGAGTTACAGCAGCTACAATCAAGGGTTTTCCCTTTCCAATATAGAAAGCAGCAAGTACACCTCCCAGAGGGAAAAGAAAGTTAACATACATCAAAGGGAAAAAATAAAGTTTTCCTAAGTGTGCTATCTCGCTGTGGTTAAAAAAAAGGGGGGCGGCTAGCTTGCTAAGAGGAAGTGTGAAAAGCATAGAGAAAAGGGAGAACCAGATCATCTGCCAAGTATAAGCTCCTGCTAGTTCTTTCTGATCTGAACCGATATGTTTGCTCACATACACCTGATTCATCGTAGCAACCCGCATGGGGACGACCTGAAAGAGGATGCAAAGATAATTTGCAGAGCTCACGGCTTTTAGAGCATCTAAAGAGTAGTGGGAGAGAAAAAGCCGGTCACAAAATCCCATTAAGCTTCCTGAAAGAAGAGAAAGCATTATAGGAAGCACTAGGGTCATCAGTTCCCTAAAGCTTCCTTCAGGGTAACGGGTGAGCTGAGAGGAGTGGGGAATAGAAATAGTGACAGCTGAGGTGATCATCTGTTTCTTCCATAGTAATTAGGGAGATGCTTCAACATTCTAAAGTTAATTTGAGAAAAAAAACAAGGAAAGCTTTTGAAAATGCTTCCTAGTATTGTGGCAGTTTTTATAAAAAAACAATTTTTAATCTATTTAGTCTGTGTAAACCAGCGGTAGATTTTTCTAAACAAACAACCACCTTCAATAAATAACCTGTCTCCTTAGATCTGTTCAGTCAAGAAGTGCACACATTTTTGTAGAAAAACCTATTTTAAGAAAACCTTCTAAAGGCTTAACATTGTCTTAAATTAACTGGATAGGTCTGTGAAGAAAGACACTTCTAAAGATCAAGCTAAGTTAGAAGCTCTCTTAGACTGTATCGAGCTTGCCTACGATAGAGAAGAAGAGATGCAGTCGACGCTTATTAGGAGTGAGTTTCCGTGGATGTTGGAGCTCTTTGCTCACCTTCTTCCTGCAAAAATTTTAGACGAAGGATATGATGGGATAGAAGAGTGGCTGAACCACGCTCTTCCTATTACCACCTGGGCTCCGACAAGTTCGTCCTTGATTTATTCTATTTTTTCCCTCTCTTTCTTTAAGGGAGATGCAGCAACTTTGCACCTCGTTAGTAAAATCGTAAGCAAAGCCCTTGAGGAGAGCCAAGATGTGGAGCTTGTTTCAAGCGAGCATATTAAATTTCACTTAAAAAAGCGTCCTCTCGGACTTCTTTTAGCTACTCATCTTAAGCTGATTGTTAAAAGAAAAGAAACAATAATCAACGTGGAGAGCATTCTGTCTAAGGCGGTCCAAGATCTTAACAAAATTCTCCGTTTTCATTATCTGGAGAAACTCGTTTTAGAAGCCAATCTTTTTACAAACAAAGATAAAGAGCACCTTGCCTACAAAGAGCTCACTTCTCTTCTTAAAAGAAGGCCTAGATTTTTTGATTCCAGCCTTGTAGATGACTTAAGTCGGCTCCTTGCAAATGCCAGTGAGCATTTTAAAAGTCTTCGATCGTTTCAACATCTTGTTCGAATGGCACTCTCCTTTAATCACGTTCATGCGGATCTCTCTCATAAGGCAGCTCAGTTTTCCAAGAAAAGATATGTGGCCCTGCGCCTCCTCCCTACCAGCCTCTTTTTTCCTTTTAAGTCCAGACCTGCTATGGGGATTTTAATAGGCCTTGCTCTTTTAGATGGCTATGAACGGACCGAGCCTTCCCATATTCTTGCCTCCATTGAAGAATTAATAGGGAGTGTGCAGGAGATAAAAGGCTCTTTCTATATTCATTACAATCAGCCAGGGCCCATTTCGCTCCTCTATCTCGAAGTAGAAAAAAACAATTTGCAACCCTTTTCCCTTGCCGATAGAAAAAAACTCCATTGTCACCTTCCTCAATTGGTGAAACAACGGATTCAGGTACTTACCCCCTCTATTTTTTCGGTAAACAATGAAGAAGATACGATGAAAACAATCCTCATTTTAAGCCGAGAAATCACAAAAGTAGATGATTTCCCTGAGATGAACATCCGTTTTGACCAACAAACAACGACTCATTTAATTTTTACAGTTATTTTAGTCTATGTTCCAAAATCAGATGAGGTAGCAATAGAAGAAAAGCTCTTTTCTAAGGAAGAGGAGATCACAATCTCTTGTGAACGGACCAATGTGGTAGGCCACTTCAATCCAAGCTCTCCTAAGGTGGCTAAAGTCTTCCGCTTTGAGGTTCCTATTACTTCCAAGATCTTGCGGGTGGACTCCTCAATCCATCTTTCCCTTGCTAGAGAAAAAGTAGCGTCTCTCATCCATACAGCCCTTGGCCCTGTGCGCGATTACAATGGGGGGATGATTTGGAAACAGAAAGTTTTATTTTCAGAATTTACTACTTTTTTCCCCGAAGTCAATACAGAAAATCCTGACCTTTTGGAAAACTTTTTTTATGGAATTACCCCGATAGAAAAACAGGTTACCCTTCCTTTAGAATCATTTAAAACCCTCTTTACTCTATGTCTTGAAGTGCTGAAAACCTCCTCCTCTAGCAAACACTCTCTCCTTAAATCAACTAGAGAAGGAGAGACTCTCCATCTAGCTTTAAAAATTGCTAATCCCGCGTTTAAGAAGAAGATTCTCAATCTCTTAACTTCTCCTTTACTAGATCAATCGAAACTCTCCTCAGTGATTGAAACCTCATTCAAGGAAAAGGATAGCTACATCATAGGATTCATTTGCCCAAATCGAAGTCAGGAATCTTCTCACCTCCTTCTTAAAGTCCTTATGGAGCAACTTTATGAAATCGATGTACAGCAAAAGACGGAGCAGATTTTACGCCTCTCCATTTCTTGTGGTCCTCTTTCCTTTGATCCTCGACTAGGGGGAGGGGAGATTTCCGGGGCTATTTTGAAGCTTCTTTTCGAGGGATTGATGCGTGTAGAAGGGAAAAGTAAGCTGAATCATGCTGTTGCAGAATGCTATACTCTTTCTAGAGATCAAAAAGTCTATAGCTTTAAGCTACGTAAGGCTTTTTGGTCGAATGGAGATTTGATAACTGCTCAAGACTTTGCCTACGCGTGGAAGACAACTCTTTCGCCCCGTTTTCATACCCCGTTTTCTTATCTTTTCTATCCGATTAAGCATGCCAAAGCAGTAAAAAGTGCACAGCTTCCTGTTGAGAAGCTTGGTATTTACGTCATTTCTGATTCTGAGCTAGTAGTAGAACTTGAGTCTCCAACTCCCCATTTTCTTGAGTTAACTGCTAATAGTTTATATGCTCCTGTTAACCATCGAATAGACCAAAAAAATCCAAACTGGTCTTCCTATGCAGGAAAGGATTTTGTTTCTAATGGCCCTTTTTCTCTTTATTCTGCCAATTCCCATTGTTACGAACTGGTTAAAAATAAGAGATATTGGAATCAATCTGAAGTGAAACTTAATAGAATTTTGATCGCAAAAGCGAGCTTTCAAAAAGCACATCAAATGTTTAAAAATAAAGAAATCGATTGGCTGGGAACTCCCTTTTATCCATCGACTATTATTTCTAGTTGTAAAAGGGATACTAGGATGCACAGACAGAGAAGTAATGCACAAATCTATTGGTATGTTTGCAATTGTCAAGATCCTTTTCTTAAAAATGCTAATATTCGAAAAGCTCTTGCTTATGCGATTAATCGTGAATCTTTACTTAAAACCCTTGCATATGATGGAGAAGCAGCAACCTCTATTCTTCCTCTTGTACATGCTCAGGGTTTTGACCCTCTTCTTAAGGTGGGAGACGTAGCAAAGGCCCAAAATTATTTCGCTTTAGGGCTCAAAGAGAGTGGGTTTAGCCTTACTTCTCCTCCTAAGATAAAATTATGTATTTCTGCATGGGGGACTAGAGGTGAGATTGCCTTAGCGACAGTCAATCGGTGGCGAGAGGTTTTAGGTATTGATTGTGGGATTGAAGAAAATGAATGGAAAGAGCTTTTTTCTAAAGCATGTCAGGGAGATTATCAGATGGCAGGAATCATGTGGAAACCTTTGATAAATAGCCCCATGTATACCCTCGATGTCTTTAGAGAAAAAGGACACCCCGTAAATTTCTCTAATTGGGAGGAGGTCGGATATCAGGAAAAAGTAGCCAAAGCAATAAAAGAAACGAAAAAGGAGAAACAATATAGAGCTTTTGCTGAAGCAGAAACGATTCTTATGCATTCCCTTCCTGTTATCCCTGTCATCTATGAAAATGAGTATTCGGTAAAGAATCTATCGTTAAAAGGTTGCTATCGGTCTGATATGCAACGGATTGATTTTTCAAGAGGTTATTTTGAAGAAAATGAAAATGTTTTAAATTAGCTTGAAGAAAAGGAATAGATGCTTTTTTGGTAGTTAAGTAACTTTTTAGATGATGT
The DNA here is from genome assembly GCA_016191565.1 of Simkania negevensis. Lineage (GTDB taxonomy): Bacteria > Chlamydiota > Chlamydiia > Chlamydiales > Simkaniaceae > Simkania_A > Simkania_A negevensis_A. Next base: position 4,683 of record JACPWA010000217.1, read on the forward strand.
CCTAAAATTTGAAACAAAAAAGTTTTTAATGGTTTTTTTACTATTTTTTTGAAGGATGTGCAAAACCTTCTCTTAAAATTTTGAAATATCCGGTGAGGGTAAAATATGACTAAAGCAGAGCAAGTAAATCAAATGGTTTATCCATGGGTAAATAGCGTAATAGATAGATTTTATAAGGAAATTAAAAAAGGTAAAGATAAGCTTTTTTCTCGCATAGTTGCTCTTGATCAAGACCCTAAAGATCCATTTCTTTTTCTTATAACATGGAAAGGAGCAAATAAAAATCATAAGCAAACGCTGATGCGTTTAGACCCAAAGAAAAATACTTTTTACTATGAAAACGGAAATCCACATACAATTAAAAAGATGGAAACTTTTCTACGGTCTATGTTTAAGCACTGTGATCTATAAGGAGAAGGTGATACTAAATATGAGAAATAAAATTACTAAAGTGGATCGCCTAACATATCGCCTTCCTGCAGAAGGACGAGAGTGATCTGATGATCCTGAAGACTCAGATCGAAATGCTGGAACACATGCAGTCTACCAGCCCCGC
>JACPWA010000218.1 GCA_016191565.1 Simkania negevensis
ACATGCACAAGAAGTAAGCACTCTTGGCCATGAACTATATAAAAGACTGTGTGATATGGGAAGCCATTGGGGAAAGGTAGGCCGCAATCTTTCCACTGCTGTTGATTCCTATAATAAAGCGGTTGGAACCTTAGAAAGCAGAGTCTTTGTCTCTGCGCGCAAACTAAAGGAGCTAGGTGCTGCCTCTGATCACCATGAACTTGAAATACTTGAACCAATCGACCAAATCCCCAGAAAAATCCAAAGTCTTTCTTAAGCGCGAGCTTCCGTTTCCTAAGCGTTTTTTAGTTTCTGGAGCCATTCCTCAGAGATCCCTGATTTTTTCCTCGGTGTTTCATGGAATAAAAATCCCTTGGCCCGTTTAGGAGAAAGAAGGGGAGCGCGCGCCTCTTGCCAGGCTTCCCATTCAGAAAGAGCAGGGGATTTGAGCTTTTTTAGCCATCTCCATCCAAAAGCCACATGGGTAATCTCATCAGAAAAGATTCTTTCCATTAAAGCAGCAGACTGAAAATCCCCTTGTTTAGCAAAGGACTCTCCATACATCGGAGCAAAATCGAGATTGGCCATTTCAAAAGTGAGGCTTAAAGTGGCAATGTAGGCAAGTGGAGAGGTCAAATAGGGAGTATGGATCCAAAAATGGCGGTAGAGAGGGAGATCGCCGAACTTTATCCCAAAATCTTTCAGCCTGGCGCTATAGAGTTTTACATGCTCTTGCTCCTCCTTTAAAGTATGAGCGACCCCCATTCGGAAACTTTTAGAAGCTTCTGGAAATCGGAGAAGAGCGTAGGCCATTATTTCGACTGCGAGGAGTTCATGTCCTGCAAAGCGGTGCAGACAAATCGCCCGTTTGTCAGGATGGCAATGCTCTTGAAAAGGGGGAAGCTTTTCCTCTTTGGTTCTCTTATTAAGCCCCATTCCTGGAGGTCTGGTAGGAAGGTCCCAGACCCTGGAAGCACCTGGATTTAAGTCAGTAAGCCTTTCAGGAGCAAAAAGCTTTTCTTCAAGAGTATCTCCAGATAAAATGCGAACAGCCCACTCTCTCAGTTCCATCGAAGGAGAAGAGTGGGCCAAGAGGGCAGAAGGCTGCTCTTTACTCATTAGCATCTAGAACATAGTAAGCAGGAAAGGCAAAGTTATTATTCTGACGGGGAACTACAACAAATTCTACCCGTTTTCCTACATACTCTTCTAAATTAAGATGGGTGCTATAAAGATAGGCTATTGGAAGATCTTTATCCTTTAGCAGATAATCTCCAGGCTTATTCTTTACTGGCTCTTTGTAGAGCTCAAGAATTCCAGAGATCTTTTTCCCTTTGAGTTTTTGATCTTTGTAGAAGTCTTCCATAGTCTTAGCATGGTGCATTGTCGACCAGGTAAGATAGAGAGACTCTTCGATTGGTTCCCATACTTTCATCCGATCTGTAGGAGAAAGAGGCTCTACCTGTCCTTCCCCTTTTTGTGCTATTTTTTGGATGGGTAGTTTCCCCCCTTTTGATTCTAAGAAGGAGATTTTTTTATAAAGATATTCCTCTTGGATTGTAGAGAGCCTTTTTGTGGCATCTTCTATAATCTTTGGGAAATCAGCATAATCATTCACAATCGTTTGGAAACTCTGTGAAATTCTTTCGATATCGATTTCATTGAAAGGTTTGAGCATTTCAGATTGGCTAAGAAGAGTTGCCGAATCAAGCAGTTCAGTTACCGTTTGTTTTCTTTTATCGTGGACTTTTTTCAGCTCTATATTCCCTGCATATTCGATATACTCTTTAGCAATGTAAAAATTGGTCTGACTTGGAATAGGAATAGTGAGCCAGCGACTGTCTTCAGCGCAAATCTCTCCGCGCACAGTATCTCCAGAACTATAGTGCCCCACAACAGAATTTAAAAAAATACTTTATAA
>JACPWA010000119.1 GCA_016191565.1 Simkania negevensis
ATGGATAGGAGCTACGCATTCACTTGTTTTATCGGTGAATTTCGCAACGACCGAGTAGCTGTTTTCTCCTTCTTGCCTTTCCACGGATAAAATTTCACAATTTTTGTGGACGTAGACACCTTCAGAGTGAAAATCGTTCATAAAAAACCTTAAATAAAAACCCTTCAGACACCATTTTATACTAAAAGTATTTTAAAATAAAGAATTTAATACTATATCCGACCTCTTTTTATCTTGTTTGCAAGTAACTGATTATAAACGCATTTTCCTATGCCATTAATCGGTCCCTGTGATATAGAATAGTCCCATGGCAAGATTATTAAGACATCTGTCCTTTTTTTGCGTGTTTTTACTCGCCCTTGCAAATTCTTTGCAAGCAGCTGATAATAAGCTGCTTGAGACTCCTTTTCAGATTCCAGAGGGAAAAGAGCGCCTCATCGGCTATCTGCATATCGATAAAGACTTGCCGATCGATGAGTCGACCTTTCTATATGTGAAGTTTGCCCTCGAAGAATTTAGACAAAAGAAGGCGAGCCTGATTCTACTCGATTTGGATACGCCAGGAGGGGAGGTTTTCTCCGCGATAAAGATCGCACAGCTTTTACATGAGATCGATGCCAAAGACCAGATTCCTGTTATCGCATTCATCGACAATTGGGCGATCTCTGCAGGGGCAATGCTCGCCTACTCCTGCCGTTTCATAGCGATCACCAAGACTTCCAGCATGGGAGCTGCAGAACCTGTTCTATTGAGCTCAGAAGGGAAAATGGAGACAGCATCTGAAAAGGTCAATTCCGCTTTGCGCTCTGAATTCATCAACCTGGCAAATCTCTACCACCGCAATCCGCTGATCGCAGAAGCCATGGTGGATAAAGAGATGATCTTGGTTTTTCGCCAGGGACAAATCGTCCGCTTGGAAAAAGAAGAAGAGATAGAAACACAAGATCAGATCATCACCCGCAAAGGGAAACTCCTCACCCTCAACGCAGAAGAGCTTTGGCGCTATCAGGTGGCCGATTTATCGATCGAGTCTTCCGCTTCACCCGCTATTACAGAGCAGACGATAGCCTCCGATTTGCCCCTTTTTCAACATCCTTTTTTTCAAAATCTCCAAGCGGCACCCCTCCTCTCCTATTCCGATTGGAAGGTCGATTTCTTTTCATTCCTGAAAAATCCGCTGATCTCATCGCTCCTCTTCTTGGGATTGATTATAGGCGGTTACATGGAACTGAGCCATCCCGGATTCGGAGTTCCCGGAGTTTTAGCGCTCATTTGCCTAAGCTTTATCCTTCTCTCGAGTTTTGCCCTTCAAACGGTCGGCCAGCTCGAGCTGATCCTCCTCGGGATCGGAGCCGCGCTCCTCTTAATCGAAATATTCATCATCCCGGGATTCGGAGTAACAGGGATCTTAGGGATCCTCCTCATCTTATTTTCCCTGTTTATGCTGACAACCTCCTCCTTGGGTCCTATCGAGTGGAATGGGGATTGGAATTTTGTAACGGTTGCATTCATCGAGAGGATCGGTTATTTTGTCCTCACCCTTTTTATCGCTTCCGCTGTCATTGCCATGCTGGCGCGTTATATCACACCTGTTTTTCTGCGCAAGGGTAAGATCATCTCCGATGCAGATCAAGAAGGGTTTGTGGCTGCCAGTTTCAATCGGCAGTTGATCGGGAAAAGGGGAGTTGTGGCAACAGAACTTAAACCGGCAGGCCACATCGTGATCGAAAATATCCGATATCAAGCCCTATCAGACGGGGGATTTGTCGATAAGGGAGAGTCTGTGGAAGTGATAGGGGGCAGAGGCGCCTATCTTATCGTCATCAAAAATAAAAACTAAAGGGGATTATGCTTATTTTAGCCAACGTGGACACCTCCATAGGACTTTATGTTCTTTTCTTTATCTTAGCCATTCTTGCGATCATCTTTTTAACCATGTTCACCAAATTCATAGGACTTTGGTTCCAGGCTTTTGTCTCTGGCACGCCCATCCCCCTTTTCAACATCATCGGGATGAGCATGCGTAAAATTCCGCCGCGGACCATCGTCAATGCCCGGATTACCTTATATAAAGCGGGGCTCAAGCAGATCTCGGTTGCTGATTTAGAGACCCATTACATGGCAGGTGGCAATATCTTGGATATCGTCCGAGCAATGATAGCTGCCGACAAAGCCAATATCCCCCTCGACTGGCGCCAAGCCACAGCGATCGATCTTGCAGGAAGAGATCTGCTCTAAAGGAAAATGACTACAATATTATATATATATTTATAAAAAAATATTATAAAAATAAATAACCAAAACATTCTAATTTATATTTTAGGACATTTTCGACAATTCTTCACCCGTTAAAT
>JACPWA010000120.1 GCA_016191565.1 Simkania negevensis
AAGCCCCCTTTTTTTCCGCATACAAAATAGCCCAGTTCGGCTCCTGTCTGAATAAATCGGGAAATAGCTCATACAACGCATCTCGTGTTCCTGAGGCCTTGGCATGCGCTATCTTGCAAAACGTCTTAAAATCCCACTCCAATTCAAATCCCCTCTCTTGGCACAGCTTCCGATACGCCTCAAAATGCAAAGGCTCCGTATCGACCAGCAGCCCATCGAAATCAAAAAGAAAAAGCTCATATCTCTCAATCCAATCCATAGACTGCAATTCCCTCTATAATTCTAGTAGCTTGTTTTTCGCTTGTTCTAAGGCTTTCAGTGCTTCATCATATGAAAACTCCCAATGCTTTTTCCTTGGATGAGGATAAAGTTGGATGGTTAATTCATCGCCTTTTTCTTGAGAAATTTCTGCCCACTGAACTCCTTCATACAGAATCTCAGCCACGAGGCGCCCTCTATCAGGAAGACCCGCTACAGTTATGCGAAATTTTTCCATCTACTCCTCCTCTATGGTTCTAGAAATCCGATAAATTCTTCATCAATAGTATAACGCACACCTCCAAGGCCCGGCGCATAAATATCCATAACTTTGCCAAATCTACTTAATTCTCCATAAATGACCATCCTCTCGGGATGACTAATAATTTTCTCTAAAATTTCCTGCGCTTGCTCGTTGATTTTTTTAGGATCTATTTGCTCCTCAGAAACAGGAGAACTTTTTGTACCGAGTTTTTTAAGGAGTTTATTTTTTGCCTGCTCAAGGATTTGTAAAGCTTCTTTAAAAGGAAATTCCCAAAATTCTTTATTAGGATGGAGATGAAATTGCACTCTTAACTCTTTATTATTGCGAAAAATTTTAGCCCATTGAAAGCTAGAATAATAAACTTCTGCAACAAGCTCTTCTGTATCCAAGTAATTCACAATTTCAATTTCAAATTTATTCATGTTAGGGCTCCAAAAAACCAATCATTTCTCCAGAAGAATTAAATCTTGCTCCTCCAATTCCTGGTGCATGTACATCCATAACTTCTCCAAAACTAGTTGTATTTTTATAAACCACTTTTTTTTCTGGATGGTTGAGAATAGACTCTAACATTTTCTGTCCTTGCTCGTTTACCTGAACAGGCGTTCCTGTAGGTTTTGGAAAAATGCTCCCCTCTCTATAACCATGTTTCATTAAGCCTCTTCCTGCCTTGGTAAATCCAGCTCTATCTACGGCTTTTCCAGCTTCCACTAGCTTATTGGCATTAAAAACACCTACTCCAAAAGACCCCGGAAATGGGATGATACCAATTGCAAGTTTATCCCTGGCTTCTTTTGTTTCAGGTGTATAAAGACCAGCCTGGTCCGTTGAAAAGACCTGATCTATTTTTTCATGCCCAGCTGCTACTAAATTTTCAAAGTTCTTCATGGGCGTTATCT
>JACPWA010000121.1 GCA_016191565.1 Simkania negevensis
AGGTTAGGTCAAATTATCTGAGAAATGGTAGCTAAGCGCTCCCTTTTTGCCAAATTAATATCCTTCTAAAACTCCAGATACTTGTCAATAAGCACCCTCTTTAAGGCTCCTAGTGTAGCATTGTCTGGGTATTTGATTAGCATCTTGCCATTCTCTTCTGATGCTGATCCAACTTCTGGTTGTGTTAGACCGTCTTTTTCTAGAAGGGCTGTTATTTTTCTTTGGAAGGCTTCTATTTCTAACTTCTGTAATGCTACCTTTGCCTGTAATAGGTCGTCATTCGTTGGGTATTGTTTTAACAACTGCTCATTTTCCTTTAGCATTTCCTGTACTCTAGCATAGGTTAATTCTTGTAAGTATTCTTTTACCCTTTCCGCAAATTTTTCTACTTCTTCTTTTTCTTTAGAAACAACTGACTTTTGTTGAGGCTTTTTTGTGCTAGTTGTCATCTTGCTTGAACTCTTTTTCTTAGAGGTTGTAGTTGAAGAGGAAGAAGTTTTGGGTTTGGCTTTACTCTTTGAGTGGCTAGGAGGTATCGATGAAGTTGGAGAAGTCGGCAAACTGCTTTCTGAGCTTAGAGGACTTGAACTTAGAATCTGTGAAGTTGGCGAAGGTAGCGAAATTGTACTTGGGGAAAGGGGTGACAACGAAGTAGGAAGAGTCGATACACCTAATGGGCTTGAAAGACTTAGACTTGGAACTTGAGGAGAAGCGCTTAGGCTAGCAACCTGTAATGGAGTATCTAACTGCGATAGTGTGCTTACTAGCGGAGAGGTTGGTAATTGTATAAGTGCTACTGTTGCTTGTGTCTCTTTGGCTAGGGATAAGGAAGGGCTTGTACTTAGGGGCAAAGAAGTTTTTGCTTTTATTGGACTTATAGGAATAGGAGGTGTTATAGGAGTTGGTAGAATGGTTGGTGCAGAAGGTAGGGACAAAGCTTTTAGCGAAGCTGAAGGTAATACGGTAGCCTTACTAGCAAGAGAGAGATCTTTGCGTTTTGATTGGGCAACTAGTTGTTGGAGGTGTCTTATCTCCTCTTCTTGTGCTCTATTCTTAGCTCGTACACTCATTAATTGATCATTGAGTGCTTTTAGAGCTTTTGTTGTTAATAATAGCGCAATTTGTGCTTCCAGTTCTTTGATTTTCTTCAGCAATTCTTCATTACCAGTACCTTCAGGAGAGCTCTTTAATTTAGCTCTTAGCTGCTCATTTTCTTTTTGAAGCCTGGGGAGCTCTTCGTTTTGCTTTTTAAGCTGCTCTTCTAATTTTAGTACATGTTGTCTACTTTCTTCAGCTTCTTTTTGAAGCTGGGCTAGAGAAGTTTGGGCCTTCTCTAATTCCTCAATTTTAGCTTGTTTTTCTTGTAGTTGTGTTTCTGCTGTTCTAAATTGACGTTCAGCAGTGTCTGCAGTTTTCTTTGCTGTAGCAGCTTGTTTTTGGAACAAGAGATTTTCTTCTTCGAGAGCTTTAATCCTTTCTTCTTGTCGTTTAGCAATTTCTGAAGTTTTTTGGTTCTCATGAGTTAAAGCCTGGACCTGACTCAAAAAGTCTCTTCTATCTTTATCAGCTTGCACAGCAAAATCGAGTATGCTCCCTTTACTTGGTTTAAACGCTCCGCCAGTTTGCTTTTCTAGAGTTTTCTCTGGTTTTTCTCTATCAGCTATTATTTGATGTTTAAGTAGCTCTACTTGTATTTTTTCTTTTTCTAGAGCCTTTTTAAGTTTCCTAGCTTGCTGATCTGCTTCAAATTTTTCAATAACAAGATTTTCTTGTAGCGCTCGTTCACCATCATATAATCTTTGAAACTTCAGCACTTGTTTTATGGCATCTTCGGCACCTGCAGCTTTAGCTCTTTGCTCTTCTAATTCCCTTAAGGTATTGCTGTGTTTTTCTTGAAGTTTAGCAAACTGTTCTCCAGCTTTTTCAATTATCTTTTCCTTGTCTGCTACTACATCTTCTAGCAGACGCATTTTTCTTTGTAATTCTTGGTTCTGTACTTCTAATTGCTTAATTTTATTTGAATTCTCTTTACTTTCTTCGCTTAGCTTTTGGTTTATTTCCTGAAGAGTCAGTATTTGCTTTTTTAGATCAGCAATAGCTTCACTTTGATCTTGATTTGTTCTTTTCAAGCTTGCAACTTCTCTTTCAAGTTTGCTGATTGTTTGTATGTTTTCTTGAATTTTGGCTGCGAAAGTTGTGCTAATGATTCCTAACATAAGTAGTTGACTTTCAATATCTTGAATTTGCTTTGAAGTTTCTGCGCTTTCATCTGTGTATATACGAAGCGTCTCTTCTAATTCTAATTTCTCTTTCTCAACGCTTTCTTTATCCTGCTTTAAAGACCTTATTTCTTCTTCTTTTTCTTGCAAATTTTTTCGAAGATCTTGGATGGTATTAGTATCTTCTGCGATTTTACGTAAGTTTTCTGCTTTTTGTTGAGCTAGTTGTCGGTTTGCTTGAGTAAGGTTTTCTATTTGCTTTCTTAGATCAATAATAGTTTCGCTTTGTTGTTTATTTGTTGTGCCCAAATCTGCAAGTTGCCATTCAAGTAAACTAATTGTCTCGTCGTTTTTTTCAATTACCCTTTCTAACTCTTCATTTTCCTCTTCTAAGTCACGAAGATGCTCTCTTAGTTCATCAACGGTATCTTTTAGTCCTGCGTTTTCTTTCTCAACAGCTGTCTTTTCTTTCCTTAAAGATGCTATTTCTTCGTTACCTGCTTGTATTTGAGATGATAGCTTTTGTTTGTCATTAAGAAGTTCTTGCAACAGACTGTCGCGCGAACGAATCTTTTTTTGCAGCGCGCTAATTTGCTCGTCTTTATCTCCAATTTCTTTCTTAGCTTGCTTTAATGCGTTTTCTGCCTCGACTGCTGATGCTTCTGTTTTGTCTAAGTCCTCTGCAAGATTGCTGATTTCTTCATCTTTTTCTTGAATTTGCGAAGCCAGATTATGATTTGCATCGATAAGTTCTTGGATAATCCTTGCTTGGGCATCTATAGTGTTAGACTGTAAATAAGCAATACCACCAAGAGTCTCAATCTGTGCATGATTAGCGGCAACTTGCGCTTGTAGCTGATTTCTTTGTTCGGAAAGTGCTGCTAAGTAACCTTGAGACAGGCCATACGCTAAGCCTAGCCCTAACAATTGTTGGTACATGCCTTCAAGCTTTGCTTGGGCTGCTTGTAGCTGACTGTTTAGTTGTAATATATCTCTTTGGCTTTGAGCTTGCTGTTCACTTAAGTTGTTGATGTTAAGGTCTTTTTCTTGAAGTTGTTGAAGTAAGTATGAATTGTGACCCTCTAAGGATGAGATTCTTTGACGAAGTGATTCAACGTCTTCATGAGAGACTGGTTTTGACTTGCTTGAGCGACTCCCACTTCTGGGGGAGATAGGCATTTCTTCATCTGTTCCATGGCTACCATAGCCTGCAATCCCATGTATAGGAAGAGGTTGTGTACGATAACGAAGGGATCTAGGTCTACGAGAGTGTTTGTGGGTTTTTTGAGAAGAGTTAAGATAGTCTTTTGCAAGACGAATGATCGTGTCTTTTGCTGCGATAAGCTCTCTATCTGGTTCACTTTCATATTCTTCAAGAATATTAATCCGCTGATCGCCCGTAATGATGAATACCCCATCTTCCGTCACTTCCATTTGGAAGTGCTCTCCCTCTTTTAGGCGTGGGTGTCGTCCTTGAAGTAAAGGATCAACAAGGGTTTGAAACGCGTCTTGTACAGATTGTTCACGAGAAAATGCCTTATGGCTATAGCCCCGTTGAAAATCCCCTCGTCGAGCAGCTGCATCATTTTTATAGATTGTAGAAGACCGTAAAATAGCAGAAGACATAGTAAGTTTATTATTTATTTAGTTATTTATTATATCTTAATTATACTATCAAATCATTAAAAAGTAAATAGTTTTGTAAAATTATTATTTTATTAACTTATTTATTATAAGAAGATTAACGTATAAGTTTTTTTATAAAAACCGCAACGAAAGTTCAGTAAGAATAGTTTTATAAGCTATTGATATTAAGCACATTCATTGATAAACGGTTAAGATGCTAATAATGAACGTGTTAGTCTGCTAGAGTGCTTGTGCAAAATCACAGGAAAGCTAGGCAACAACAAGTTAAAGAAGATAAAGCCGTAGCTAGAAATAAGCGAAAGGCAGCATATTGTTTTCTCTTCTCTTGGCCTAAGTTAAGCTCTTTAAAGCTAAGGAGAAGAGGCTTTTTTAGCTAACGTCTCTAAGAGCTCGCTGGAACGTTTAACGAAGTGGGAGAGGGCAGAGGGATGGAGCTCTTTTTGTGAGAGGAGGGAAACTTCGTAGAGGTGGTGGGCCATTGATTTGGCAAGCTGAGGGTCCTTTTCGCCGAGTTTGAAGAGGGAAAGGATGAGAGGGCTATTAGTATTCACCACAAAGGTGTGTTTTTTCTCGAAGGAGGGGGGGAGCTCCTTGCCGGAGAGGTAGAAGCTCTCTTTAAGGCGGCGACTCTCTTCGTTGATGAGGATAAAGGAGGGAAGCGACTCACTTTCAAGGCTTTTAGCTTCTACTTCTACCTCTTCTAGCTGGGAGCGGAAAAAGGTAGCGATTTTAGAGGACTCTGATCTTCCTTCGGCATCGAGGAGGCTTTTCTCTTTTTCAGGATTAAGGAGAAGATCGCCGAGGGCGCCATCGAGGCGTCGAAACTTCGTTCCTTGGAGCTTGCTTTCTAGGAAGTTGATCAGGTGGAGATCGAGTTGAGAGGTGGCATAGAGGATCTCAATTCCCTTATTCTTATAGAGATCAAGAAGGTGGGAGGAGTGCTTTTCATCGGAGAGGTAGTAGATGATGTCTTTATTTTTTTCTTTATTTCTCTCTAAGTATTCCTCAGTGGTGGTCCAGAGGTTTCCTTCTGTTTTCCAGATGAGGGCAGGCTTCATTTTTTCGTAGAATTTGTCATCTTGGAGGATCCCAAACTTGACGATCATTTCTACATCGGGCCACTTTTCAATATAGGTAGCGCGGTCTGATTGGTAGAAGGAGAGAAGGCGGTCAGCTACTTTTTTGGAGATATGGCTGCCGAGTTGGCGTACGGTGCGGTCCATCTGGAGGGAGCTGCGCGAGACGTTGAGGGGGATATCAGGGCTATCGATGATGCCGCGCAAAGCGGTGAGATAGTCGGGGATCAGGTCTTTGCAGTTTTCAGAGACAAATACCCGATTGCAGTAGAGGTGGACGGAAGGCTCTGAAAAATCGAACCGTTTGGTGATTTTGGGAAAATAGAGAATTCCTTTGAGATGGAAAGGATAATCGACATTGAGATGGATCCAGAAGATCGGGTCTGGATCAAAAGGATAGAGGATGTGGTAAAACTCTAGATAGTCTTTTTCCGTGCACTCTGCAGGGGGCTTCATCCAGAGAGGTTCTTTGTCATTGGTTTGCGTCCCATTTAAAAAGATTGGGTAGGGGAGGAAGCGGCAATGTTTATTTAAAATGGTGCGGAGACGTCCTTCTTCTAAGAACTCTTCTTCTTCTTTGGTAAGATGGAGGATAATTTCGGTCCCCCGCTTTTCTCTGGAGCCTTTGCTGAGGGTATAATCGGAAGAGCCATCACAGGACCAGAAAGCAGGCTGCTGGGTTGTATCAAAGGAGCGGGTCTCAATATCGACTTGCTCACTTACCATAAAGGCAGAATAAAATCCGAGGCCAAAGTGGCCGATAATTTCCTCTTTTTTTGTTTGGTATTTTTCTACAAACTCCTCTGCGCCAGAAAAAGCGAGCTGGGCAATATATTTTTTTACCTCTTCGCCCGTCATCCCGATCCCGCTGTCGATCACTTTGATGGTTTTGTTTTTCTTATCGATTTCAATATCGATTTTGAGCTCTTCTTCTTTAAGAGAAATCTTTTCCTGATCTTTGAGGAGTTTGATCTTGCTGAGCGCATCACAGGCGTTAGAAACGAGTTCTCTTAAGAAGATTTCTTTGTCTGTATAAAGCCATTTTTTAATGATAGGAAGGATATTTTGACTGTGGATTTTAAGGGTGCCTTTGCTCATGGGAAAAACTCCTTGTTTTGCTTAAGTATACCTAGAGAAAGGCTTATCTTCAAGATAGCGATGAAGTATGAAGTAATACTAAATAGACTTCTTTCGAAACCCCATTTATTTGCTAAAACGGCGATTTTTGCCATCTCTAAAAACCGATTTTTTCAGCCATGTGTTCCCACATTGTCTTCAAAATCGTTTTTAAGACCTGTCTAAAACGCGCCATTTTTTCAAACAAAGCGAGTTTCGAAAGAAGTCTAATGTAAAAAATAAAATTACTAGAGTGGCTCACTTAACATGCCACTTTCAAGAGATCTTTTTGCGCTAATGTTTAAAAACATAAGCTTCGAAAAGATCTTTCACATTTGCCTTATTATTCGAATCAGTTTAGTAGTTTTATTTCTTACATGTAATATAAAACGTGCAGGAAAAGCAGAGAGCAAAATACATGGTACTACTGGTTATAGGCCATGCTCCCATATTTTTGATGTTGGAATCGCCCTAGTCTGTTATCTTCTTGCAAGATGTGTTTGGGAAGTTTTCAGTGAGGTAGAAATTGGGACGATCTTGGTATTCTACTAAGCGCGATTAAAAATTGCAGTTTTAAGCGTGCTTAATATAAGTATAAGAGACTTTTTAACGTGGCAAGATGGAACAGATAAGAGAACATTGGACTGGGCGGATTGGCTTTTTGATGGCGGCGATTGGCTCCGCCATCGGCCTCGGGATCTTATGGAAATTTCCCTATATTGTAGGAGAAAATGGAGGGAGTCTATTTCTTCTTTCTTATTTTCTCTGCATTATCATTGTGGGGATTCCGATTTTTGTAGCAGAGCTAATTTTAGGAAGGAAAACTCAAAGAGCAGCAGTTGGAGCTTACGATCTGCTCGACCATAAGAGAAAGGGATGGAAAGCGGTAGGCTATTTTGGAGTGCTAGCTTCTTTTTTAATCATGTCCTTCTATAGTGTGATTGCGGGGTGGGGGCTTAGTTATCTTCTGTTTTCCCTAGGGGGAGGTTACCAGTTAATTTCAGGACAAGAGCTTGCTCATTCTTTCCAGACCCTTTCCCAGTCGGGAGGGATCACCCTTTTTTGGCATTTTATTTTCACGTTTATTACAGGCGCCATTGTGATTTCTGGGGTGAGAAAAGGGATTGAGATATGGGCTAGGCTCATGACCAAAAGTTTATTCCTTCTCTTGCTTCTTCTCCTTTTTTATGTGATGAGTTTGGAAGGGTTTGGAAGAGGTTTTCATTTTATCTTTTCCCCTAACCTTTCTGGTTTTAGATTTTCTAGTGTGATCGAAGCATTGGGGCTGGCCTTTTGGACGCTGAGTATTGGACAGGGGATCATGATCAGCTATGGGAGCTATATGAAACGCAAAGAGAGCATTTTTCAAATGGCCTTTGTAGTAGCAGCATCGGTAATTCTGGCAGCTGTTTTAGCTTCAATGGTTATTTTTCCCGTAGTTTTTACCTTTCATCTTCCCCCAGAGGCGGGAATGGGCCTTATCTTTCAAACCCTTCCTGTCCTTTTTTCTAAACTTCCAGCCCCTCTATTTCTTTCTACCGTTTTCTTTACCCTTTTTGTTTTTACTGCCCTTACTTCTGCCATTCCCCTCATTGAGGTGGTTGCGACTAATATCATGGAGCTCTTTCAGGTGAGCCGAAAAAAGGCGACGTTGATCGTGGCCTCAGCTACCTTTCTTTTTGGGATCCCGAGCGCTTTTTCAGCAAAACAGACAATCTTCCCTGGATGGGATGGAATCTATGGAACAGATTTTTTGCGAACCGTCGATCAATTTGTTTCGATCTGGGTCATTCCCATCGGAGGGCTACTCAGCGCTATTTTTGTGGGGTGGGTGGTTAAAAAAGAGGAGCTTTACGAAGAGCTGCTGGTGGCTTCAAAGGCCCGTTTCTTGCTAAGACCTTGGTATTTTTTCGTTCGTTGGGTTGTGCCGCTAACTATTTTGCTTATTATCATTCAGAAAAGTGGTCTTGTGAACTTCGATCGGTTTTTTTCTTTCTGTCCTGATGAAGGCATACGGAGCGTGCGGCGGTGGGAGCTTTCTTAAGCGTAAAGGGAGGTGAAAAGTGGAAGATCGCCGGCTATTTTGGCGTACTTTCTTCTTTTCTGATCATGTCTTTTTACAGTGTGATTGCTGGATGGGGAATGAGCTACATTTTGATGTCGCTTAGTGGCTTTTATGAGAAGATCACTCTTAGTGAAATCCCCGCAGTGTTTCACAAACTTTCTTCGGCAGGGGCAATTACCGTTTTTTGGCACTTTCTTTTTACCCTCATCACCATGGGAATTGTACTAACAGGGGTGAGAAAGGGGATCGAGTTTTGGTCTAAATTGATGACCCGGGTCCTTTTCCTTCTTCTTTGTGCCCTCTTTCTATACGCAACGACCATGCCTGGGTTTAAAGAGGCAGCAAGATTTATTTTTTCTCCTGACTTTTCTGAGTTCAAGTTTTCCAGCGTCCTAGAAGCGCTTGGCCTTGCTTTTTTTACTCTTAGTTTAGGACAAGGGATCATGATCAGCTACGGTATCCTTGCTGGCCTTACCATTTTTCCCGTGATTTTTACTTTCCATTTCCCCCCTTCACAGGGTTCAGGGCTGGTATTCAAAACCCTCCCTTATCTGTTTGCACAGCTGCCTGGAGCACTTGTGATTTCAACTCTCTTTTTTACCCTCTTTGTTTTTACAGCGCTCACCTCAGCGATCCCCTTTGTTGAAGTGGTAGCAACCAATCTTATGGAGCTCAGAGGGTGGAGCCGCAAAAAAGCGGTTCTCCTTTCTGCCTCCGCGACTTTTCTTCTGGGCATACCTAGCGCCTTGGCTGGAACCTCGTTGCAAGGAGGAACATGGCCAGCGATTTATGGTAAAAACTTTCTAGAAACGATCGACGCTCTCGTCTCGGTCTGGATGATCCCAATCGGAGGTCTTCTGACTACGATCTTTATCGGCTGGAAAATGGAAAAGAGCATCCTCACTACAGCCTTTCCAGAAGGGAAGCTCTGGCAAAAAGGCTTTCTAGTATGGCACTTCTTTATGAAATGGGTGATCCCGGTGACTATATTGTTGATCATTTTGCAGAAGAGCGGGCTAGTCGATTTTGATCATCTCTTGCTCAAAAGGTCGTAATTATTTTTGAATTCAACATTCATTGTCTGAATTTGTTTTTTTAAGTCGATTGCAAAAAAAAAATGCTAACCCTTAAAATCTTAAAGACAAAACCGTAATAGGAGGTGGATATGTCTAGGATTTCTTCTTGTGTTAACCAGATGGATAGTCATTGGGTGAAAGTAAACCAGCAGCTCATTCAAAAGCATCCCGCTTGGCATGAAGATATCAATGCTCAACAGGCCGAAGCTCTTTTAAGAGGAAAAGCCCCTTTTACCTATCTACTCCATAAAGGGGATAAGGAATATGCATATTTTATCAGTTTTGTAAAAGGAGACCACACTGTATACCATCAGCCTTTTACCTTGGAACATGACCTCAAAGGTTGGTACTACAAAAATGCCACTCCAACTCGACCTACAGAAATCATAGAAGAGCTCATTCCACAAATGATGCATTGTAATTCTAACGAGTGCCTTATTTTGGCCAGGTCTTAAAAGAAAGTTTGAAGGTTTGTTCTAAAGGAAAAGTTATAGTTTTTTTGCAAAGCTCCTTTTCTTTTTTTCAAGAAAGAAGAGGAGTTTATGTTTCAACCCACATTGAGCAGATGATATGACGAATAGACATAACCTTTTTGCTTCAAGGGGGATAAAAAATGCTCTTTCTATTGATCCAATAGAGCTGTGCTTTTTTACCCTTCTTGAAGCAAAAACCTTATATTTCTTCGCTCATCTGATCTGCTCAATGTGGGTTTCAAGATGCGCCCATTTTAGGTTAGGAAGACTTGAAAAATGCTTGATTTTGAGGTCTCTTTTTTTTAGAGCTGGGCTTGCATTTGGAGAAATAGGGCTGATTGGCATTTCATCTAACAAAATCTCTTCTGCTTGCAAGTAGTATTTTTCCCTTTTTTGCAGGTCTAATTCTCTTTCTGCAAGGTAGAGTATTTCTTGATATTTTCTATTTTCCCACTTTGGAAAATTCATAGGCTCTTTGCCCTCTCTAAATGCATTTAAGGTATACATAGGATCATTCACCCAGGGTTGCCAGCCTATGCATCCGGTATCATAATTTCCCTCACTAATTTTCGCAAATAATAGGTCCCATTTCAAAGGTATGATGGTGCATTCAATAGCAAAAGTATCTTTCCAGTATTTTTTAATCAATTCTGCAATTTGGTTTCCTGTGTTTCCTGTTAAATACAGAAGCTTAATAGGAGGAAATATTTCTTTAGAAAGATCCATTTCTTCTAAAGCTTCTATAAAAAGAGTTTTTGCTTTTTGCGGGCTGAAATGGGATAAGGGAGAATCTTTTATAAAGCTATGTTCTCTTGGAAGAGGGCTAAATGCTGGGAAGGTATTAAATAAAGAGGCGATCTCTTCTCTACTAATCGCCATGGAAAAAGCTTGCCGCATTTTTTTATTGTTGAAGGGGGGCTTTTGACAATTAAATGTGCACCACCACAATCCTTTGTTTAAAAAACTAACTGGCTCATCCTTATTGCTAATACTGAAGAGAGGGTCCCACGTTGTTAAAGGAACCCCTATTATGTGGATAATATTTTTCTCAAACAATTCAAAAGCTTGATGACGATTCACCTTCATGATGTGCACCCCCTCTAGCTTAATTTGATTTTCATCCCAGTAAAGAGAGTTTTTAATGAGCTCATAACCTTCCTGCGGTTTGTTCTTAATAAGCTGAAATGCTCCATTACAGACATAGCCACTTCCTTCTTCAAAGGGCCAATTGGGGTGTAGTCCATCGATTAAACGAGAAACTGGGGAATAAATCGTGTGAGCTGTAAGTTCAAGAAAGTAAGGAGTAGGACACCTTAGTTCTACTTTTAAAGTGATATCATCTAAAGCATGGATGCCAATAGCTTCAGGAGGCGCTACCCCACTTTTGGCAAGCTCTGCATTTTTAATTGGATAAAAAAGATAGGCGAAGGGAGTTTTGAAGTCGGGAGAAAGAACCTTTTTCCATGCATATTCAAAGTCAAAAGCAGTCACTAAGGAACCATCAGACCATCGAGCATGGCGCAGTGTAAACACATAAGTTTTAAGGTCGGGAGAGATTTCAACAGATTTGGCTATGCCATATTCGATCTTTCCTTCTTTACTTTCTCTCATCAGCCCTTCTAAGAGCATTTTTATAAGAACGGAAGAAATACAATCTCCCCCAATACGAGAATCTAAGGAAATGACCGTATATTCAAGTCCTAGTTTTAATATTCTTTGGTTTTCTATCTTTCGCTTCCAACTTGTGAGGACTTCGGTTACAGATTTTTTGACCTGCTCTTGGATAGTAGGAGAAATGGTTGTGATGAGATATCCTAGGAAGGTGCTATTTTGCAAATGAAGGATAGAAGCCACAACCTGAGAGTGGTGAAAGTTAAACTTAAGTAAAGTCTGTTCTAGGGTTTTTTTTAAATAATCATCAGAAAGGCGTATTATGAAAAAGAGTCTACCTTCCTTTTGTTCAAATTGGCAGAAATAATCAGAAGTTTTTGTGTTTTGAAAGCGCATCGCTTCCATCAGGAGCTTGAAGAGAGTTTCTATTGTTTCTACAGACAAGTAGGTTTGTGCTTCAATCGGTTGGAGCGAATGGAAGAAGTCTTCCAAAAAATCGGGGTTTTGTAAAGAAAGCTCGGGACAAATTTCCATAAGGGAGGTAAGTCTTTCTCTTTGCTTGAGAATCATCCCTCCGTTGTAGTCTCTAAACTCTCCTACTGCTTCGAGTAATAGGTTGCTAATTTTTTGACGGGCTAGATAAAAATTGATCGATAGATCTGAGCGAAGCAAAGAAGGGTCTTTTGGCAGGTGGATCCTAAAGACATTCGCTTCAACTGGATATTTTTTTTTGAGGTATTGGACAACTTGACACCGCTCTGGGAAAAAGATAAAAGAGCCCTGGACTTTAGCAAATAACTCTACAAGGCTTGGCACTTCATTTTTACAGATGCGTACTAAAATAACGGTAAAGATCGCCTCCTGAGGGGTTTGTCTATCCAGGAGGATCATCACTTCAGGAATATCTGAGACCTGGTGAATCTCACGACTTAAAGTAAGGATGTTTTTCAAAACTTCCTCTTCGTTGCGGGTCATGAAAACGCGAGGGACTAATTGCTCCATGCAAAGCTCAATCTCCTGTTTGAGGAGGACTTTCAGCCTTTTGATCTCTTCAGAAGTGAAGGGAAGCCCGCTTTTTTTATCCAGCTCAAAATAAAGGGTCTTAATAGTGCTTTTGGAAGTTTGAAACATGTAGGTAGAACCTTTAACAAGTTGCGCTTCGGAAATGAACTTTTTAATTCTTAAGAGAATGTGTTCTTCATCAAAAGCTTCATATTTATTTTTCAAATGGGCGTGGGCTAAAATGCCAAGGACAGGTTTAGACCCAAAGGTGAAGTAGAGAGAAAAAGGGCTTAGGCGGATATCATAGGAGCTTTTCAAAGGAAGAAGGGTAATTTTCTGGGAGAGGCTTTTTCTCGCTAGGGCAATAGAGTAGGCGAGCTTGGCAAGATGATGAGGAGTGCGCTGCTGGATAAAGTCCTCTTCTAAAAATGAGGCGATCCGGTCTAGCTCTCTGAAGACTGAAGCATCGACAAGATAAGGGAGTTTTAAATGTAGTGCTTCTAGCATTTGCTTAGCGGTGACAAGTTTTGCATGGCAGGGCAAATCCTCTACTAGTTGTCGAGCAGTTATTGAAGGACTAGAAAACTGCTTAGTTGAGGTAGAGAGAATAGGGAAAGATTTTTGAATCATAGGTTTGCCCTTTTGAAATTTTTCATAGAAGTTATTACGAGAATCTTACAAAATTTTTATACAAGGATCAACCCCTTAATGTGACAGGCTGTTCACCCTGACTTCCCTCCTTGTTTGCTTAAGAATAAGCATTTCGATTATTCTTTTTACAAAGAAGGAGGGAAACCCCTCGTAAAGTCTTACAGACCTCCACGGATTTAAATCCCTTACCCAGGTTAACATCCTTGCTTTTTTAGGAAAGAATAAAAAAAATGGAACAGTTTGTAAAAAATCTAACTCCTTACTCTCCTGGTAGTTTTAAAGAGTTATTTTCCCTTACACTACCCTTAGTCTTTACTTTGTTTTCAGGGATGCTCATGGGTTTTTGTGATCGAGTGTTCCTTGGACACTATTCCTTGATCGCACTAGAAGGGGTAAGCTTAGCCAATTATCTTTTAATTCTGTTTCAAATATTTTGCATGAGGCTCAGCTCAATGAACCAGGTGCTTATTGGAAGAAGTCTCGGTAATAATCGTCCAGAACTAGTTGGACCTTATACTTGGCAAGCTATTTGGAGCTCTTTTGGCACAATGCTTTTGACTTTTCCCGTGAGCCTTATAATTGGCAAATATTATTTTTTAAAAGAGGAGGTAGGAGTATTAGGTCAGAGCTATTTTTCCATAATGATGATGGTGCATTTTCTTTTTCCTTTGGGAGCTTCTTTATCAGGATTCTTTCTTGGCATAGGAAAAGCTAGAATCTTAACCTACATTGCTTTGCTAAGCCATCTTCTGAATATTGGACTTGATTATCTTCTGATCTTTGGATCTAAAGAAGTGGTTCCAGAACTAGGAGTAAAAGGAGCTGCGATTGCAACAGCAGCAGCCCAAGCCTTTTTTTGCCTTTTGCTATTCTTCTTTTTTATCAAAGAACTTTATGCGCACAAGTATTGTACGCGAACATTCTCTGTTCAAGGAAAACTTTTTTGGGAATTTCTACGCCTTGGTTTTCCAAGATCTTTAGCTAAGACAAGTCAGTTTCTCTCTTGGGTATGCGCTGTTCGATTGATTTCTACAAAAGGAGAAGATTATATCCTTATTTTATCAATTGGGAGCAGCATTTGCCTCCTTTTTACCTCTATTAATGAAGCTCTTGGACAGACACTTATTTCCCTTTTTTCCTTCTTTCATGGGCGTAAGGAATGGATATCCATCTGGGCTACTGTCAAGTCCGCTCTTCTTTTTGTCAGCCTCACCTGCTTAATCTCCTCTATTTTGCTTCTTTTTTTTCAGAATTGGTTGATAGGCTGTTTTGTTAAAGATCCGCTTCCTGCAGAGAAGATGAAGCTTATGATTCTTTCCTGCTATTGGATATGGATGTATCTGTTTTGGCAAGGGCTTGCTTATATTCCTGTTAGTTTGCTAACTGCAATCGGCAAAACATTCTTTTTATTGAAAGTAAATCCATTAAGTGATTGGATGACAAATTTTCTTCCTCTTTTTTTAGCTTTTGAAGTGTGGTGCATGTCTTCGGATAAGGTGTGGCTTCTCTGTTCTGTGTCTTGTATAGTGTCTATAGTTATCTATTCCTATAAGGTACATTCTTTATATAAAGAAAGAGAAGCAACTTTAGCTTGATAAATCCCAGTGACCAAAAATAGAAGAGATTAAAGCTTCGATATAATATCCTTTATGACGCTAACAAGTAATTTTTTCTCCTATGGTGAGCCTCTATTTGTGGGGAAAAAGATATTTCTGCCCTTCAAAAAAGTACTGCAAAGCAGGAGGGATATAAACACTTCCATCTTTTTGCTGGTGGTTTTCAAGGAAAGGGACCAAAATGCGTGGCGTGGCGATGGCGGTGTTGTTGAGTGTATGGCAGAATTTCACCTCGCCAGCAGCATTGCGGTAGCGTACGTTTGACCTCCGCGCTTGCCAGTCGTGGAGTGCAGAGCAGCTATGGGTTTCCCGATACTTTGCTTCACTTGGCACCCAGCTCTCAATATCATACATTTTTACTTTGCCTAGCCCCATATCTCCCGTGCAGCATTCGATCACCCGGTAAGGGAGCTCTAAGCTCTGCACGATTT
>JACPWA010000094.1 GCA_016191565.1 Simkania negevensis
AAAAGCAATGATCGGTTCAAAAGAGAGCGCTTCTGCCCCTTTTTTTCGACAAAAAAATTCAAATTCTCTAGCAAGGTCAGCTTCTCGTACTCCTACTTTGACCTTAGTGAGCAAAAATTCGTACCCTTTATAAAGAAGCTGAGCGCTTTCTTTAAGACAGACAATCTCTTTTTCATCTTTAATCCCACGGACTTTTTGGAGAAGCCCCTCTCTTTCTACAAGGACTAGGGTAGATCCTTTCTTTTTTCCCTCAGCTATAAGTTGTTTCATTTCCTTATAATCAAGATAAGAGCAGGTGGCAGGATCAAAGGCCAATCTTTTTTCCTTTGGATTTTTTTCTAGAGTAAGAAGGGAAAGGAGGTTTCCTTTTTTCTCTTTCATCACAGGACAAGGAGCTATTTTTTTTGCTGCTTCAAGATAACGTCCATCGACCAGAAGATAACTCTTCCTTTGATCAATCAGGAGGGTCCCTCGACTGAGCTTCACCCCTGTGTAGTAAAAAATATCGAGTGGTTTTTCGATTAGAAAGCAATCAAGTCCTTGCCTTCTCATCTCCCTTTGAAAACTCCTGGTCCTATTAATAAAATAATTTTTCGATTTCATCCCAACCAAAATGTCGTATAATTTTCCTTCCCTTTGGACAGCGAAGAGGAGAAGAACTTTTAAAAAGCTCTTCACACAACTTTCTTCCCTCTTCAAGGGTATACCTTTTTTTCCCCTTTCTGACAAAAGAAGAGAGAAGAGAAGCAATTTTTTTCTCCTTCTCTTTTTCTCCTTCTCCTTGTCTTTCGAAGGTGTGAAAGATTTCAAGAAGTTCAAAAACTAGAGCAGGAAGAGAACTTTCATCGAGAAGAGGATCCATTGCCTCAATAAGAAAGGTGGTAGGACCAAAAAGACGGAGGCTAATTCCCATCTCTTTCATCCTCTCAAGATAGAGAAGAAGAAGCTCCTTTTCTGCTATGGATACCTCTAAAGGAATCGGCAGAAGAAGACTTTGGAGCGCCCCCCTTTTGGCAACAAGGCGATTATAGAGGATTTGCGCACTTGCCCCTTGTAAATTAACGAGAAGGATTCCTCCTTCCTCCTGCAAAGAAAGTTTTTTTTCCCATCCTTTAGCATCTACAAAAAGAAGGTGAGCAAAAAGGGCAAAAGGAGCAAAGGGAAGCTCAAATTCCTCTTGCTGCATAGAAAAGGGGAGAGGGAACTGCTTTTGCTCTTCTAAAAAACAGCTATCCCAATAACTCTCCCCTTTTTCCCTTGCTACAAAAGGAAAAGAAGGAACTTCGCTGTTTAGAGAAAAAATAGCCTTCTCACCTAGCCCCTGGTGAATTGCCTTTCTTACAAATATGCAGATCTCTTTCCCTTCTAAGAATCGGACCTCTCTTTTTTGAGGGTGCACATTCACATCGATTCCTTGCCCAGGAACGGTAAGATAGAGAAGGTAGAGAGGATGCCTATTGCTTTGTAGGCGCGTCCCGTACCCATCGTAAATGGCAGAGGAGATCTCTTGAGAAAAAACACTCCGCCCATTGATAAAAAGATATTGTCCCGAGCGATTATAGCGCGCATTCAAAGGAGATCCTACCCATCCCAAGAGTTTTTTCCCTTCCCTTTCTTCTTGGATTCTGATCGCCCCTTCCAAAAAGGAGGTGCCTAGAAGATCGCTTGCTGCCTGTTTAATCCCCTCCTCCCCTTCTTTTCCTCCTCGACTTAGAAGAAGGCTTCCCTTTTCATCAGAAAGGAGCTCAAATCGCACCGAAGGATGGGCTAGAGCCAGCTTAAGAACCATTTTTAGAATTTCGGCTTGAGAAGCTTCAGGAGATTTTTGAAATTTCCTCCGCGCTGGCACATTGTAAAAAAGCTGAGAAACCTCTACGCTTGTGCCCCCCTTCCTCACCGACTTTCCTTCTCCTTTGATCCTTCCTCCCTCAGCAAGGAGCCGATGTCCCACCTCTTCCCCTTGCAAGCTAGAGCTGATCACCATTTTTGAAATGGCCCCGATCGCTGCCAACGCCTCTCCACGGAATCCCATCGAACTGATTTTCTCTAAATCCTCTGCTTTTGCAATCTTTGAAGTGGCGTGCCTCTCTAAACAAAGAAGAAGATCTCTCTTCCCCATCCCCTTCCCATCGTCCTGAACACCAATCCTCTGAAATCCTCCTCCCGCAATCTCAACTACGACCCTGCTTGCCCCTGCATCCACCGCATTTTCAACGAGTTCTTTCACTACAGAAGCTGGATTTTCAATCACCTCTCCCGCAGCAATCTTATTGATCGTCTCTTCATCTAAAATATGGATCGTCATTTTTCTTGCATCGTTACGTGCTTTAAAAGTATATTACATGAGAAAAAGAAAATGTAAAGCGGCTTGACATGTTAAATAGGACTATCTTTTTACTTCTCTTCTTCTTTTCTTCCCTTTCTGCACACTCCCTACAAGATTACCTTTCCCTAATGAAAAATCACACCACGCTTGGTCCCTTAGGTAGTAACAAAGAGGGGGAGATCGAAATTATTTTAGAACCCAGCGAAATCTTAAAAATTGAAAAAATAGCTAAGGAAAGACTTCTTAAAAAAGGTATTTCCGAAGAAGAGGCAGCTAGCTGGTCGCGCATTGGCATTATTGCTGAAGATCAATATCTCTATTTACTTCGCGACGCAGTGATTTTTCCTAAAGGAAATAAAGGAACGTATGATCGGATTGTATGGAAAAATTCTTTAGATGGGATGGCAGGAGCAGCTATTCTTCCCCTCCTTCCCAACGGAGACATTCTCCTCAACCTCAACTATCGTCATGCCACCCGCTCTTGGGAGCTTGAGCTTCCCCGCGGCGGCCGAAAAACTGGACAATCTCCTGAGGAAGCAGCTACCTGTGAGCTAAAAGAGGAGACAGGGCTTGAAGTAGATGAGCTTGTCTATCTAGGAGAAATGCACCCTGATTCAGGAATCCTCAGCAGCCGGGTCGCCGTTTTCCTGGCCTACACCTCTAAACGTTCCTCTGCCAAAATCGAAGAAGGGGAAGCCATTGCTGCCCACCCTACTTTTACCATCGAAAAACTTAAACACCTTCTATCAAAAGGCTCTTTCAAAACTAACCTCCAAGGAAAAGAGATTACTGTTTCTGTGTCTGATCCTTTCCTCACCTTTGCTCTCCTTCAGCTTAAAGAAGGTCCTTCACAAAAAAATGGGAAATAGGGGATAATGTTTCTTTAAATTAGGAAGAACTCATGGAACAGGTTGTCCCTAGAAGTAGCAGTCCAGGAACAAAAGTGCTCTACACTCAAAAAGATGTAGAAACATTAAACCAGCACCATAAAATTTTTAACAGGATCTCTATAATAGAGCTAGTAACTTACTGTGGGGCTCGCCTTGTTTTCATTCTTGCTGCTATTAAAGCAGTGAATATTATTCGTGGAAAAGATTCCCATATCCCCCTTTTTTCTCGTAATTTTGCTAAAATTCTTTTTACGGACAAAGGTCATTTTCCCTATTTTTCTTTAACAGCCTCCACTGCCTTTGTTACTTTTTTCTTTTTCCTAAAAAAAGCTCCTTTCCTCCGATTTGATTATTATTTTCCTCCTACGACTCTATTGCTTATCGAACAACTTACTTTTAAAATAAATTTAGATTGTTTTTCTCCTACCTTCTCCAGCCCTTCTTCTACGCCTTTGCGCGATCCATTTGATCTGTGTAATATCTATGGGCGAAGAATCAACATGTGTCATCATTTAAAACACATTAAGGATGCAAATAACCTTCTTCCTCTTCTCCTTACAGAATCCTTTGCAAAAAAAATTCCACTCAAAGTGTTTCCCTTTGTATTTATAAAAGATGTCGAAGGAGCCACGAATTTGTCATTAGCCCTTTTTATTCTTTCCCTCCGCTTTTTAAAAGAGCTTCTTACTTCAAAACTACCTCTGACAGAAGATAGTGCATACATTTCTCTTCTAAACCAACAACTAGATGCTCTTTCTTACAGTAAGTATCGTCATAAAAGTAGTACTTTAGCTATACTCGCTTCTCCTACTGTACAAATAGTCCTACAACAGGGCGTATTTCATATTAACATTAAAGTGGATAACCACCTTGGTTCTCTTAACCAGATGTTCTCCCTAATACCTCAAGAGCTTCTACAAAGCGGCAAAATAGCCTTTTGTTTTTCTTTCAAGAAGCAAAGCAACCTTTTAAAAGAATGGGATACCTTTGCATCAACCCATCAATCTGAAATCGCCTCGCAAAAAATAATTTGGAAAGCAGCAGAAGGGCAAGCATCTGAAGTCGATTAACTCATAAAAAAGCCTTACTCCTCTTGCATTTTAAATTTTTTGCTTTATAAGCAGTGAGAAGATCACCTTTATCCTGGAGTCTTCCCATGTCGCTTGACCCTTCTCACCTTTCTTCTAACGGATTTATGGAAAAAAATAGCTCTTCCGGCTATAAACGTAGGCAATCCTCAAGCAAGAGTAGGTCTATGCGTATCCTTTCTACCCTTATCACCCTCGGCTGTATTGGTTACGGCCTTTTTTGGGTAGATGAAAATCACCCAGATCTGAAGAATAAAGCGGTCGAATTTCTGCATACGGGGACCTTTCATACGTTAGAGGCGCGGTTCACAGCTAAGCAGATCATGGAAAAGCAGGAAAAAGTGCTTCTTAAAGATGCGAATCACACTTTTTCTGAACCGGTCCTCAAGTTTCATCCCTACCTTTTGATGGAGGTGAAATATAGTGAAAATCCTCATGCGACTAAAGAAGGAATCATTTTATGGGACCTTATCGATGGAGAAATGGTCATTGATGCGGCAAACTGGGAAAAAACCCATGGGTTTGCTGACTGCATCAATGCCAATGCAGATCGATATGAATTTAAGATTATCAACCTGATCGCCCAAAATGGAGGAAAAGTCCATAAGCAAGCGCTCATTCAATCTCTTAACATTGAACAGATGCTCCTCAGTAACTGGATCGATCGATGTAAAAAGAAAAAGCTCATTGTACAGGAAGGGGAAGTCTATCGGATCCACTTAGAAAAACCAAAGCTGAATGTTTTCCCTTCCACTTTTATTGCTGATCCTTTGGTGACGAAGAGCACGAAACACACAGAAAAGCTTACCCGGCACTATTCCCCTGCCCAGGTAAAAAGAGCGGCTGAAGCCGCTTTTGGAAGCGATTTTGCGATCAGAAACACTCGCGATGTTTTTCTTCCGGTATACGGCATCACCGTGCAGAATCCTGATGGCTCTCTCCATACCAGCCACTGGAACGCCCTCAACGGACAAAGAATCACTCTTCCTTCCCTCGTTGAATAGACTTTCTTGCGCAATTTAATTTGTTCGAAAAAATCTGCGTAAGGTGAGTTAGTAATTTTATTTCTTACATTAGACTTCTTTCAAAACTCCATTTATTTGCCAAGATAGCGATTTTTGCCATCTCTAAAAACCGATTTTTTTCAGCCATGTGTTCTCACATTGTCTTCAAAATCGTTTTTAAGACCTGTCTAAAACTCGCCATTTTTCCAAACAAAGCGAGTTTCGAAAGAAGTCTATTTAGTACAAAATCGTTTTTGCTGATGAGGCGGTACATTATAAAACCAACTCTCTTATTTTTTCAGCACAAGCAACAGGGTCTTCTATATGTGCAGCATGACCACATCCTTTGACCATTTTTACAACTACATGAGCCGGAAGGTGGCGATAGAGGGTCTCATATTTCTTATCCAACTCCCTGTATAAAAAAGAAGTGTTAGAGGGGAAATAAGCACATGGAAGGAAATGTCCCACACTCCAGTTGCGAAGCAAAGAAGCCCATTGAAGGGAAGCTCCCTTCCGGCGACGATGTAACATTTTTTCAAAGGCTTCTTTGCGACTCTTCAAAGGAGTAAAAAGCGCATTATTATACCATTTTTCCAAAAACTCCTCAAAAGGAAGAGTTTCTAACTGATGGGCCCATGTTTCATCTCGTTTTAAGATCTCCTTTCTCTCTTCCTCTGATTGAATTCCAAGGTGAGCTCCAAGAACGATGACCTTTTCGTATCTTTCCTCCGCTTTTTTCTGTAGCTGAAGCGCCATCCTTCCCCCCATTGAATATCCAATGAGAATCACAGGCTGAGAACAAAATTGCTGAATCGATTGCGAAAGGGTTTCTAAGACATCTTGACAAGGGAGATCTAGTGCAAGTGTTTTGAAATCTTCAAAGTTATCCAAAACCTCTTTCCAATCTTCTTTTGCTCCCAGAAATCCTGGTAAAAAAACAATAGATTTCATTTTTTTTCTTTTGAATAAGCATAAGAAGGGGAAGTAAATTCAGCCCATTTAAAGTCAAGGTATCCTAAAGAGGAGATAAAAAGATGGTCAAGGTTGGGATTTTTAATACAAGCGAGGGTGTAATGAAAGAGGGGGATAAGCGGGACCTCTTCCAGGAGAATATCTTCACATTCACGGAGGAGCTTTTTTCTTTGAGCGGCATCTGAAATCGTAAGACTTTCATCTAGGAGTGTTTTGTATATTTCATTTTCCCAGGAGGTGTAATTAGAATGCGATTTAAACGCTTCTAAAAAATTAATGGGATCATCAAAATCGGCTATCCAATAACCCGCTGCAATACAAAAATCTTGACTTGCAAGGCGTGCAAAATAGGTCTTTCTATCGACAGGGTCTAAAACGATATCGACTCCTAAAGCAGCGCGCCATTGTTCCTGAACAGCTTGGGCAATCAGGCGGTTTCGCTCTTCTGAAATATACATTAATTTCAGCCCCTCTATTTCACTTAGCTTAAGTTCGGTTAAAGCTTTTTGGAAGTACTCTTTCGCTTGGGACATATCTCCCTTAAGTCGATACTGTCCTTCTAGCTGCATCGAATCTGGAATCAGTCTAAAAGCCGGAGTCTGCTTGCCTTGAGTTACATGCTCGACAATTTCTTCTCTTTGTATAGCCATGGCAAAAGCCTTTCTAATTAAGGGATGCTGTAAAGGAAATTTTTGTACATTCAGATAAAACAAATATGTTCCAAAAAAAGGTTGAAAATGGAGGGCATCTTGACTTTTTAAGGAGGGAAGAATGCCTAAAGGAATTAAAGAAAGAGGCGAGCCAATCCAGTCTAACTCTTTTTTCTCATACATTTCAAAGGCTATCGATTCATTAACCATCACCATCTGAATTTTTTCTAATTTCACTTGGTCTTTATCCCAGTACGTTGGATTTTTTTCGACTTCCATTACATTGAAATGGTTCCATGTGACCAAACGAAAAGGACCATTTCCCACATAGGTCGAGAGTGTTTTTGCCCATAAAGGATTCACCTCGTCGGTCTTTTGATCGATAGGAAAATAGATAGGGCTTGCTGTAAGCTGAAGAAAATAGGGAGTTAAATGCTCTAACTCTATCTTAAGACAAGTTGGCGTAATAGCGAAGGCACCTAATTGATCTAAGGGAAGGGTTTTTTCATGAATTTTCTTCGCATTTTTAATGGGGTATAGCTCAAATATCCTTGGAGATGCGTTAGCCTGCAACGCTTTTTTCCAAGCATAGACAAAGTCATCTGCTGTCACACGATTTCTGTTAGTCCATGCGGCTTCTCGCAGGTGGAAAAAATAAGTCAGACCATCAGCCGATACTTCAATTCTCTCCGCTAAAGCAGGTTCAGGTATATTCTGAGGTCCTATGCGCGTTAGTCCCTCAAACAACATGCGCAAAATCGTTTGTGGTTGTATTCCCTTTGATTCTGCCGGGTGCATCGTATGAGGCTCAGCTGTAATGTTAATCCTAAGACAGGAGGACTTAGAAGAAGCTTCTGGGCTTTTTAAAGAAATGCTCGTCATAAAAAGAAAAAAACCAGCTGTTAAAATAATAACGGTAAAAATTTTTTTAATCATGTCACTATTTTATTTGTAAATAGAGCATACTAAAGAACATTTTACCGACAATTAATAAAAAAGTCAAACATAAGCCCCATAGCCTCTACTTCTCTTTTTGCGAAGAAATGGCCATAAGAAATAGAGCCTACCTCTCCGCGGTTTTTTTTAAGGAGGAACTATTGCGAGTTTTGGTAGATCTTGATTATCTAAGGAAAGTGCTATATC
>JACPWA010000159.1 GCA_016191565.1 Simkania negevensis
GTCGCCTCGTTCTCCATGCTGCATTCCATGCAAAAATCTTGCAGCCAATTTTATCATCCAAAATTTAATCCACTATAACAAGAACCTATGATCTAAAAAAAGGAAAACCTTACTTTAAAGAGTGTGTAAAAATTCTAAAAAATGCTTGCTAAAGATCCTTCGTTTTCAAATCTTGAAACACTTTCTTATGTAAAAATTTTCTGAAAATTCATCGTCTCTCCTGCGAGGATATAAGCAATGTTTCTGATCTGCTTGGTGTTTTTTGTTAGATCGAGATAGTAGGGAAGATAAGCAGAAGAGGAGCTGTTTTTTTCAGGAGGGCGGAGTCCTAAAAAGGTGAGATTTGCTTCCTCCGCATGTTTAGCAATATGGGGATAAATCTCTTCTCCTTCTTCGATATAGGAATGAAAGGAGAGATCTTTGAAACGGAGAACAGGATGATATTTTTCAAAGAGTTTATTCATGTGCTGTTGCATGACTTCATTTCTGACAATAGTTTTGATCCTAATTTTGGCATCTTTCCAAGAAAAACCTGATTGAAGAATATAAGCTAAAGCAAGAGCCATTTCAAAATTAGCGTGGTATTTTCCTCCCCACCAGAGATCAATGGTTTTTATTCCCTCTTCTTTTCTAAACGCTAGATCTGTTTCGTCTGTTTGTAAAAGGAGGAGATTTTTTTTCAGATGGTAACAGGAAAGGAGGAGATCGCAAAAGGTCTGAGGATCATCTTTCTCATGGCAAGGGGTAAGAAACACCGTATTTGGTTGGAGAGGACCTAGTCCATAGTTTTGAATGATATTATAGATCCCTAGATGAGAGGAATTGTTTGTATTTCCATGAAAAAAACAGGGGATTTTTTTCTGATCGAAATAGGTATAGAAAGAGCTTTTAATGTTATCCATATCTTTTTCTTTGAGAAACTCTTCAGAAAAAGTGGTAGCATAAGTCAAAAATCCTTTCGCTTGGTTGATGGCATGAGCAAAATGAATCATGTTGGGTTGATTTAATTTTGCATCGATGATGACAAGGATATTGGGGCGCCAACTTTTCGGGTTTTTCTTGAGGTGGAGAAGTTTGTTGGTGGCAGTAGAAGCAAAAAAAGAAAAAATGCTGTAGCGGAGGTCATCCCAGTTTCCTTCGATCTTTCTTTTGATGGTAAAAAGGCATAGAAGAAGAGTAAAAAGGAGGGTGATGAAACTAAAGCCGGGGCTAATCATGAACATTGCGACGAGACAAGTTACGAGACCAGAAAAGGAGAGGATAAGGGGGGTATGGAAGAGGGGACGCCAGCTCGGATTTCTAAGAAGCGATTCAAAGAAAGCTACAAAATTAATCAGTGCATAGATGATCAGGCAGACCATGGAAAGAACAGGAAGGAGATGATTAAGGTCAGAGAGAAGGGTAAGCAGAGTTGCCAGAGAGATGACCAGAAGGGAAGCGTTGCGCGGGTGCTCAAGTTTTCCTATCCCTTTAGCGAGAAAAGAAGGGAGTATTTTATCTTTTGCAAGAGCTTGAAGAGTACGAGGCGCGGTGAGCATTCCTCCAATGGCGTTGGAAAGGGTTGCTCCCCAAACTCCAGAAAGAAAGAGAAGGCTAAAGCGGGAAATCTGGTGAAGAATAAGGGGATAGTGCATGAGTAAGGAGGGGGAGATCTTGAAAGAGAGGAAAGAAGCAAGGCCGATATAGATGATATAAGCGGTCAGTACGGAGGCCATGGTACCAAGAATGAGAGAGCGCGAAGGATTTTTTAGGTCACCTGACATGGCCATTCCCGATTCAATTCCTGTAGCTGCAGGAAAAAAAAGAGCAAAAGCAGACCAGAAAGAAAGAATAGCTATAGGGGAGGTAGGAAGTGCGGTGGTAGCTTTGGGCTCCTCACCTAAAAAAATCGAAGCTAGAGCTCCGATCACCATCAGAAAAATTCCTCCTTGTACTTTCAAAGAGAAGTTTACTGGAAGGGTGGAAAAAAGAGTAAGAAAAAGAAGGGTTGCAACTTGCAGGGAAAGGAGAGAAAAGTGGGGAAACAGCTCTTGCAAAGAGAGGGCAAACCCTGAGACGGAGATGGCTACTGTGGTGAGCTGTGCAATAGTAAGGAGGATGCCAATAGCACTTCCCATCTCCATTCCAAGAGAGCGGGAGATAATATAGTAGGACCCTCCTGTGCCCATCTTCATGTTGGTGACAATTGAGGTCATCGAAAGACCAGTGATGAAAAGAATTGAGGAGGAAAAGAGGATGAGTAGATTCATTTGAAAGAGTCCCAAATGTCCAGTGATCCAACTTAGACGCATGAAAAGAATCACACCAAGCATTTGGAGGAGACTAGGAAGGTAAACTCCAGAAAGGGTGCCAAGCCCTTCCCGTTTCTTGTGAGAAAGGGTAGGGTAAGAAAGGGAAAAGGGTCTTTTGAGACTTTCAAATAAGGGCATGCATAGGTCTTTTTAAAGAACTATTCTATCCTAAATTAATAGATTAACGCGAGCCTGGCTTTAAAGCTATTGATTATAAGGGTATTTATGGTCATCTCTTGTAATACCATGTATCAGAAATACAAAGTTATTTCTGATACATGGTATAAGGTCTCGCTCGAGAATAGCACTTTGGCTATTTCCTTCGCTCCATTTTCCAACACCTGTCTCGTAAGTCCTCCTTATTCTCAACGACTTTAAAGCCAAGCTTGCATTAAATTATGGCATGTCTATTGAAAAGGAGAGCTTTTTTTATTGCCCATCCGGTAGTCAAGGCTGACTTTGCCAGGGCCGGCAAAGAGAAGCCAAAGAAGAAGAAGAGCGCTAAGGAGCTCAGGAAGGTAAAGAAAATGTTCAATATAGAAAATTCCAGGGATTTGCGAAACTTTTGCTTTTGATAATCCACTGACAAGAAGATTGCAGATCATAATAATGAAAAGGAGAAAAGAACTACAGGTGGTAAGAAGTCCGATGACTAGCAAAAGACCACCAATAAGTGTGATAAGTGGGAAAAATATGGAAAGGAGATGGGCATAAGGAAGGTGGCTGAGAGTCATTGCATCGAGGAGTTTTTTTTGCTGCTGCTGATCGACCAGATCATAAAAACCAGAAATGAGAAAAAAAATTCCTAAAAAAAGTCGAACGAGAAAAATAGGAAGCCATTCTGTAGCCCGTTTTTTTTCTCCAATTCTAGTAATCCATTGTACTTGCATAAAATCTTTTTGTTATAAAAAGAGTTTACATAGAGCTTTTCTATTTTTATTGCAAGAGAGATGGATCAAGTACGATGTGCTTGATCTATTTAACCTGAGTTTTATCCAATGTGCAACTTTAAACGATTAAACTCTCAAGTTTAATTTATAGTGGATTAAATTTTGGATGATAAAATTGGCTGCAAGATTTTTGCATGGAATGCAGCATGGAGAACGAGGCGACTTTGTAAAGTCGGTGAGTTCGAATACGAGATTCCATGCAAAAAGATGCGGGTGAATTTTATCATGCAAAGTTTAATGCACTATAAATAGATGGAATTATGTTCCTACCAGACCAGAAGATTTCCATAGAGAGCCTCCTCAGATAAGCTTATAGAAAGAGTTTTTACAATGTTACCAAGATTACAAGCTAACGCAAGTGAACTTGCCACAACCTTCACCTGGAAAAAAGAAGAAAAACCACTCTTTCTATGAGAAGAGACATTTCTATTTTGCTTTGACATCTGACTTTTTGTATAAGCACAAATGGGGAAACAGAGCGCACTCACGATAAAGCAGCTTTACGATCATTAGCAAATGACTAACGTGAAAGAATTTAAAAAAAATAGTAACAAAATAAATAAAAAATCATTAGAATGACACGAGTTAGTAAGCCCGTGGGTGGTTTTCAAAGAATCATTTGCGGAACTTTAAACATTTTAGAATCGAAAAGTTTCATTTCAGTGATTTTTTTCAATAGAAGGAGGTAGACTATGTACAAGCTATTATTTGCAATTTCCTTATGGATGATCATTGGTAGTTCTTATCTCAGCACTAATGAGCATGATTTAGAAAGTCTTATAGAAACACGCGAGCAATCTTCAGGACAAAACCAGAAACTTCGCTGTTTAGTCTCGCTCGAAGAGTTGTTTTTTGATCAGGAAGGTATTTCCCTGGATATTAACGGAGTCCTTTGTCCAATACATTCTTTAGAAAAACATGGTAAGCAATGGATTGCTAATTTTGATAGCAGAAGAAATTATTGTCCACAAGGACACCCCAATTGTATATATTGTGAACAATGTCATAGGAGCCTTTGTAGATTCTATGTAAAGCCTTGCAAGAAAAGTCGAGAATAAATTGTCAAAGCCGAAATTGTATTTTAATTCTAATCAACATATAATTGCTTTAAAGAAGATTTTAGCAAAGGAAAAAAATAAGTCTCTATTTCTTCTAAATTGCTTAAAAATAGATCTGTTATGATGTCAGATCAACGAATATGCGTATGAAAATCTGTCTTAAAGCTTGTGCAGTTTTTCTTGCTTTTTTATTCTCAACGATTATTCATGCTAGCCCTTGCTCTATTCACATTGAAGATGAGCAAGATTACAAGGTTTTGGATCGATTCTTTAAAATGGGTTTTTCTCATGAGGAATATGGCTATGTCTTAGAAGGAGATAAGCCTATCTCGGTGAGAAGTTTTTACTCTCTTCGAGATTTTCCTATAACTAAAGACATTAAGTATGCAGAAAAAGAATTCGCAAATAGCTTACTTATTCAGGAAGTGATCCCCATTTGGAATAGGCTTTGTTCTCATCAAAAGAGCTTTGTTCTAAAAGCTACCCCCCTAGATGGCAGA
>JACPWA010000160.1 GCA_016191565.1 Simkania negevensis
GGTAATACTTCTTGATCTTTCATGCGTGTAGAAGCTACTAATATCTTTCTATAACTTTAAAAAGATTTTGCTATAAGGATATTTAAAACTTTTAAAAAAGGGCTTTTATCTCTTTTTTTTACTATTTTTTGCTTGCTTGTTGCTCTATTTATCTGGAGGATAGAGTAGAAAGAAAAAAGGAAATTACTTTACTCTTTATAGAGAAGGAAAAACAAATAAAAATTAGATTTAACGGAGATTTGATATTACGCACGCAAAACGGGAGCAATGGAAATCACGCCTTGGATTCATTTGGGCAGCGATTGGTTCAGCAGTAGGACTGGGAAGTATTTGGCGTTTTCCCTATGTAGTTGGAGAAAACGGAGGAGCTGTTTTTGTTCTTCTTTACCTTGTATGCCTTTTGCTCATTGGCCTTCCTGTGCTTATTTCAGAGATCATCATTGGCCGCAAAACACAGCTTAATCCTTCTGGGGCTTTTGCTCAGTTAGGCCGGGGAGCTTTATGGAGAAATATCGGAAAGACCACTATTTTCACAGGGTTTTTGGTCAGCTGTTTTTATGCGGTGATTGCTGGATGGACCCTCGGCTACTTAGTAGAATCTCTCTTCGGAAGAATTCTCTCTTTTCAATCGAGCAAGGAGACTCTCCATTTTTTCTCCCAGTTCACTTCAAGTTTTTGGACAGCCGTAGGATCGCTATTTGGATTTCTCTTTCTCTGTTTTCTTGTGCTCTATACAGGAGTACAACGGGGAATCGAAAGATGGAATAAGGTTTTTATTCCTCTTCTTTTAATAATGCTAGTCATCCTCGCTGCGAAAGGGCTCATGATGGAAGGAGGAGCGCAGGGCGCTCTTTTCCTATTTAAACCCGACTTTAAAGAACTTACTCCCACGGCGGTTTTGGTAGCCTTAGGACAGGCATTTTTCTCCCTGAGTTTAGGACAAGGGACAATGGTCACTTATGGAAGCTATCTTACCACAAAAGAGAATCTTCCTTCTGCCTGGTTTCCAGTAGCCTTTTTTGGGATTGCGATCTCTCTTCTTGCAGGGATTGCCATTTTTTCGATTGTTTTTTCTTTTGGGCTGCTTCCCTCATCGGGA
>JACPWA010000161.1 GCA_016191565.1 Simkania negevensis
ATATAAGGATCCACAGCGCGTTTACCTGTTGGGAAACGAGAGACGATGACTCCACGGTCGATGACTCAGCTCCGGGCACATTCAGTAAAAAAAAAAAAACTTATCTTGAGATTATTCCGGTTTGCAAACCCGACTCAGCTCTGAGGGGAGTCGGGAAGAAATAATGGCATAGTTGGATTGTTTCAGCCCGTTCTTTTTCAGTGCCGATCACACTAATGTAAACTTTAGCTTGACGCAGGTCCTTAGTGATTTCTACCTGGGTGATTGTAATCAGCCTTGCTACCAAGGGATTGCGCACTTCCCGAATAATTACCTCGCTTAGAACCTCTTTTAAAAGAGAGTTTAGTTTTTTTGTTCGATTGGTGCTCATAGATTATAGTTCTTGGGTGAGATAGGAAATCTCAAAGGTTTTAATTAGATCTCCCTCTTGAACCTCTTTAAATTTTTCAAGAAGAATGCCGCACTCTTGTCCTTTGACAACTTCCCTAGCATCTTCTTTAACCCGTTTGAGAGATCCGATCTTTCCTTCCCAGATGATCTTTCCATCTCTATAAACTTTGGCAAGGTGATCCCGCCTAAGCATCCCATCAGTTACCGTGCACCCAGCAATCGTTCCAAGGCCTGAGACTTTGAAAGTTTGCTTCACAAGAGCAGATCCCATCTCGTTTTCTTGCCTAATCTTATC
Source organism: Simkania negevensis (assembly GCA_016191565.1). GTDB lineage: Bacteria > Chlamydiota > Chlamydiia > Chlamydiales > Simkaniaceae > Simkania_A > Simkania_A negevensis_A. The sequence goes on from JACPWA010000161.1 coordinate 686, forward strand.
GAGGGTAGCAATCATCAGCTCTTTTACATCATCGATCAGGTGATAGATAATATTTCGATTTTTAATCACTACTTTGGTTTGTTTGATAATAGATTCAGCATGTCTTTCAATATTGGTATGAAACCCGATGATAGGAGCTTCTGAGGCAAGCGCTAGCTCAATATCTGATTCAGAGATCTCTCCTACTCCTTCAGAGATAAATAGAAGTTCCACCTTTTTTGTAGGAATAGCGCGCAGAGAGCTCTTCACTGCTTCTAAAGAGCCTTGTACATCGGCACGGAGGATCAAGCTAAGCAGCTTTTTCTCTGAAAGTTCTTGCTGCCTTTGGATCTTCCCTTCGATACTTTCCCCTTTTCCTCGGATCAGAATTCTCTTTTCTCCAGAAGTTCTCTCCTCACAAAGCTTACGCGCCTCATTTTCATTTTTTACTGCGACAACTTCTACCCCTGCTGTTGGCACTCCAGAAAGGCCGGTAATCTTTACCGGGGTAGAAGGACCTGCGATTTCGAGCACTTTTCCATGTTCATCATGCATCGTTTTAACACGTGCATAGATCTGATCGATTACAAGAGCATCTCCTAGATGGAGAGTGCCGTTTTGTACTAAAATGGTGGCTACAGGGCCAAACCCTTTATGAAGTTCAGATTCAATAATAGTGCCGCGAGCGCGCATCGTAGGATTTGCTTTTAATTCGAGCATCTCTGCTTGAAGGAGAACCATTTCTAAAAGCTCTGTGATTCCCTTTTTAGTAGTTGCAGAACAGCTAACAGTGATCGTTGATCCTCCCCAGGCTTCAGGAAGAAGCTCTCTATCGGCGAGTTCCCTATAGACATTTTCTACATTAAAATTCGGCTTGTCGCATTTGTTGATCGCGACAATTATCGGCACGCCTGCTTCTTTGGCATGTTTGATTGCTTCATCGGTTTGCATTCTGATCCCTTCATCTCCTGCGATGACTAGGATCACAATGTCTGTAACAGTTACCCCTCGTTTTCTCATGAGAGAAAAAGCTTCGTGGCCTGGGGTATCTAAGATAGTGACATCTCCCTGCTGACGATGGCATTTAAAAGCACCGATATGCTGAGTAATTGCTCCCGCTTCTCCTCCTGCAATATTACTTTTTCTGATTGCGTCAATCAAACTTGTTTTTCCATGGTCGACATGGCCCATAAAAGCGATTATGGGAGAGCGATGTATTAATTTTTCGGAGGAGGTTTCTTTAATCTCTTCTTGGATCGATTTTTCAGTGATTTTTAGCCGCTGCTCTTCAGAAGTATCGATGCTGATTTCACACTCAAAATCATGGCCGAGAAGTTGCACAGTGGTTTCATCATCAAGATAATCATTAATAGTAATCGTGATCCCTTGCATAAAGAGTTTTGCAATCAGTTCAGAGGCCTTTAATTTCATCGCTTGTGCAAGATCTTTTACTGAAATGGGAAGGCGCACAGAAAGCTTATTGGGCCTAACAATGGGAACAGCTTTAGCTTGAGCAAACTTAGCTTTGGGTTTTCTTCGTCTCCAGGGGCGATCCTCATCTCCCTGTTCTTGTTTAAGCTTCTCTTTAACCCCAAATCCCTTCCCTTTAAGGTCTTTCATCCCGCGGCCAAAAGCAAAATCCTCCTCTTTTTGAAGAGCGGGTGGTTTTTCCCGTTTCTTACTAGCTTCAGAGACGAGTGCTTTTTCTTCTTTCTCTTTTTCTGCAGGGGACTTTTCCTTTTTTAAGGAGGCTTTAAGAGAAGTCTCTTTCTCCTCTGTTTTTAGCTTTTTTTCTCCTTCTATCTTAGGAGGGATAGAAACAGGGGCTGCAGAAGGAGCTTCTACTGCTTTTTTAGAAGCTAATTTCTTATTTTCTTTAGGAGAGACTGAAGGAGGTATTGCCTCAGGAGGCATTTGCTCAGCCTTCTTTTTAAAAGTAGAAGCTTTTTCTATAACCGCTTTTTTAGGGGCAGCCGCTTCTTCCTTCTTCTCTTTTCTTAGCTTAAGAGCTTCAGCAAGCTGAGTATTTTTAACTTTTAACTTTAGGTCTTTTGCCAAAGGCTAGGTCCTTATTTTTTTTATTTTTTCAATGATCTCATCTGCCATCTCTCGACTAATTCCAGTTTGTTTGCAAAGCTCTTCTGGATTGGCTTGTAGAATCTTTCGAAGGGTATCAAGATGACTTTCTTTTAAGCTAGCAAGGACAAAAGGATTAATCCCTTCTATATTGTCAATACTCATATCGAGATCGCGTCCTTCCTCATTTGAGATCTTCTCTCTTTCGAAGGAGAGTTCTGCTTGATATTCAGAAAGTTTTTTGATCGTGATTTCCGATTCAACGAGCTCTGCATTCAGCCTTGCGTTCATCCCTCTTTTCCCGATCACAATCGGATAGTCTTCGTCTGTAACAACAAGAGAGATTAGGTTGTTTTCTCGATCATAAGTGATCCGCTTTGGCTCAATCGGTTGTATCAGGCTTAAGAAAAGCTCAACCGGGTCATCTGTATAGATGACAATATCGATCTTTTCATTGTTAAGTTCTCGGATAATATTTTTTACCCGAGTTCCTCTCACACCAACGCAGGCACCAAGGGGATCTACTTTTGAATCATTCGAAAAGACAGCTAACTTAGTTCGATATCCTGCTTCTCTAACAATTTTTTTGATTCCAATTGTCCCATCGTTTAACTCTGGGACTTCCTGGACAAAAAGTTGCTCCACCATTTCAGGATGGGTGCGGGAAAGAACAACTTCTGCCCCTCCATTTTCTGTATCTCTTACTTCTAAGAGGAGGGCTTGAATCCGTTCACCGATATGATATTTTTCTGTTTTGGGGTAGAAACGGTAAGGGAGAATCGCTTCTACTTTTCCAAGATCGATGATAAGGGTGCCCCCCTTTCCGATCCTTTTGATCGTTCCAGAGACTAGTTCATGGATCCGGTGTCTATATTCTTCATAGATCACATCCCGTTCGGCACCACGCAGTCTCTGAGAAATCACTTGTTTAGCTGTTTGTGCTGCAATCCGCCCAAAATCATGCGGTGCGATCTGTATTGTTACCCAATCACCGAGTTCACACTCAGGATTGATTTCTCTTGCCTGTTCGAAAAGAATCTCCTCATCAGGATAGGTAATCTGATCCACCACTTCTTTTTGAGCTGAGACTTCTATTTCTCCTGTTTTAGGCTCTATGGTAACAGCGATGCCGACCCCTCCTTGAATGCTCTTTCGGGCAGCTAGGATAAGCGCCTCTTCAATCGCCTTGATGATCGTATCCCGCTTGATCCCTTTTTCTCTTTCAAGGTATTCAAAAATTGCAATTAGATCTTTATTCATGCCCTATCTACTTATTTAGCGGTTTACTTTCGACAACAATATCATCGCGATTCTCTTTATTCTCTTCTACGAGAAAGTCTTTGATGGAAAGAGCAATCTTTTTATGTTCAGGATCAAGTTTAATGACTCTTGCTGTGACCTGATCTCCTACAGCAATGACCTCTTCCACCTTGCCAAAGGCCTGATCTGAGAGCTCTGTAACATGTACAAGACCTTCAATTCCGTTTTCTAGCTGAATAAAGGCTCCAAAAGCAGTGATTTTGGTCACCACCCCTTTTACAATGCTTCCTACAGGCATTGTTTTTTCAATCGACTCCCAAGGATTTTCTGAGAGCTGCTTCATTCCGAGAGTAATTTTTTTACTCTCCTTGTCTACAGAGAGGATTATAGCCTCGATCACGTCTCCCTTCTTGAGCACTTCAGAAGGGTGAGAGAATTTCTTAATCCAGCTTAAATCAGATATGTGAATTAGAGCATCAATTCCAGGTTCTAGTTCAACAAAGGCTCCATAGTTGGTCAAATTGCGGATCTCCGCTTTTACTTTGCTGCCGACTGGATACTTTTGATCGACATCTTCCCAGGGGTTTTTCTCTGTTTGCTTGATTCCAAGAGAGATTTTTCCTTCCTCTTTTTGGATGGAAAGAACAATTGCTTCTACTTCATCTCCTTTATTGACAATTTCACTGGGGTCATTGATATTTTTAGTCCATGACATCTCTGAGACATGGATCAGCCCCTCAATCCCATCTTCAATTTCAATGAAAGCTCCATAAGGGACGAGGTTGACAATTTTTCCTTTAACGAGAGTTCCAGGAGGATATTTAGATTCGATCTCTTGCCATGGATTGGCTTCTTTTTGCTTTAAACCTAATGCCACCCTTCCTTTTTCTTTATCAATATGGAGGATGATCACCTCAAGCTCATCGTTGAGCTGCACCATTTCAGAGGGGTGCTTGATGCGCTTCCACGTCATATCAGTGATGTGGAGAAGACCATCAATCCCATCGAGATCGAGGAAGACGCCGAAGTCGGTGATATTTTTCACGACCCCTTTTCGGAGCTCACCCTCTTTAATTGTCTCAAGAATTTCTGCTTTTTTCGAGCTGCGCTCCTCTTCTAGAAGTTCTCTTCTTGAAACCACAATATTTTTTCTTTCGATGTTGATTTTTAGAATCTTGAAGTCAAATGTCTTATTGAGGTACTCGTCAATATTCTTAATGCGCTTATTATCAATTTGCGAACCGGGAAGGAAAGCCTCCATCCCGATATCGATCATGAGACCGCCCTTCACCTTCCTGATCACCTTTCCTTGGACGATCGAGCCCTCTTTGCAATAATTGACAATGTAATCCCATTGTTTTTGCCGTTTTGCTTTTTCATAAGAGAGGACAATTTGACCATCTTCCCCTTCAGCCCGATCGAGAAACACTTCAATCTCTTTGCCAAGTGCAAGGTCATTAGGATTAAAAAACTCACTAACTGAAATAAGCCCTTCTGATTTAAGTCCTACGTCGACGACAACAAAATCAGGGGTG
>JACPWA010000135.1 GCA_016191565.1 Simkania negevensis
ATCATTGAGGATCATATCGCTCCCAAACACTTTTCCATTTCAATCTGTCGCCATCTTTATACTCTTTATATGGAGAATCGAAAGGAAGGAAAGGGGAATGATCTTTTAACTCTGGCAAATAATTTAGAAAGTGTAGAAGAGCAACTCCTCTTTTCAGAAATCATGCAAAAAAAAGTAAATACAGAAAAAGCTAAAGAAGGGGTAATCGAAACAGTGCAAAAAATTCTCGATCGCTACTGGTTAGAAGAGAGAGAGAAAGTAAGAATAACAATCCAAAAAGGGGGATTGCCAGAGGAAGAGATCCTAAAATTAGCCAAGCAATTTGATGCACTTAAAAGGTCTTCACCCATTCTCAATCTGAAAAAGGAATAAAAACAGCCATAGCAAGTTCACAGCTTGTCGATAATCAGAAAGTGTTATAAATTCTTTTGGAGCCTTTATTTCAATCCTTTCTCTTTTCCGATCGACCTACAGATAGAGAGAAAGGATGATATAGAGGATGCATAAAACATTATAGGAAGGAGAAATGACATGACAGTAGGACTAGAGACAATATCTGGGGATACAGCTGCGTTACCTGTAGGAGAAATTTATTCTGGGCCTGCAATGGTAGTGGTAAGCCAGGGAAAAGAAGTTGAATTAAGAAAAGCAGATGGTACCAAGAAGATAGTAAAGGCCCCTGTTGAAATCAGTATTGAGACAGAAAATCTTGCTCTAAGAACAGTAAAAAAGGCAGATCTTACCGATTACATTGCTCTTCGCCAAGATCCAGAGGTGTGTAAACTTTTTGCTACAGGAAAGACCTATACAGAAACAGAAACGGCACATCGAGTCAATGATTGGATTCAAAGGGCAAAAGAGGGAGATTTCTTCCATGCATTATCTGTATTTAGAAAGGAAAAAGATTCTGCAACGGGAAAAGCTTCTGAAGTATTTGTAGGATATATTGTCCTTGGACATGGCGATGGCTTTAAAAAGGAGCCAGAGGCAGGAGTTTCAGAGTTAGCTGGTATGGGCAAAGTAGAAGTTTGGAACCAAGGACTTGCTAAAGAAGCAGCTTGTGCTGTTAGAAGGCTTGCTCAAAACCTTTTTGAACGCAAAGCCCTTGTAAAAACTGAGTTTGAAGGAGGAGTGATTAAGAGTCTTCCCCTACAAAAAGTTGTAGCTACTAGTCGCTTTGATACTCCTGGAAGTGCTTCTATTAAAATCCTCACCAGTCTTGGATTTAAACTTATTGATAGGATTGAAAAATGGGGACACCCACGCGGTCTTTTTGTACTTAATTTAGCTTAAGCACCCTTTCCCTCCCTTTGTTAAAAAGGGAGGGAATTTTTATTCTCATGACGCTTTTTTTTATTTCTCTAGGCAGCGCCCTAGGGCTTTTCTTTCTTCTTCTTTATTCCACTTTAAGAAGTGGGATTTCTCCCATGCCTACATCGAAGAAAATAAAAGAGGCTCTCTTTGCTCATCTTCCCGCTATGCAAAGTGGGAAAAAAATCATCGATCTTGGCTCTGGATGGGGAAATCTTGTTTTCCCTCTATCCAAAA
>JACPWA010000136.1 GCA_016191565.1 Simkania negevensis
ATTCGATTGGTGGCGTTCAGAGATCGTGCGCCTTTTAACTGTAATCTCCCTTCTTTCCTTTCTCTTTTTGCTTCTATGGGAACTTACCGAAGAGCATCCGATCATCGAACTTACTTTATTTAAAAACCGGAACTTTTCTTTAGGGGTTATTATAATCAGTATTTCTTATATGCTTTTCTTTGGCACGCTAGTAGTCACTCCTCTTTGGCTCCAAGATTATATGGGCTATACCTCTCTTGTTGCTGGCCTTGCTGTTTCCACTATGGGGATTCCCCCTTTCTGCACAGTTCTACTGGTAGGAATGCTGATGCAGCGCTGCCGTCTCCGCAATCTCGTAATCGTTTCTTTCCTCTTTTTTGCTACTGCCTTTTTTTACTTTACCCGTTTTGATACAGATGTCTCGTCTGAGAAAATAGCCCTTTCTAGACTCCTTTTGGGATGTGGCCTAGTGACTTATATTGCTCCTTTAATGGGGATTACTTTTGCTCATTTTCCCAATGAGAAATTAGCAAGTGGGCAGGGGATCTTTCACTTTTTGCGGATTCTGTTTGGGGGAATCGGAGCTTCCCTTTTTATTACTTTTTGGGATCGAAGAGCTACTCATCACCATAGCAATTTAGTAGATAGTATAAATCATTTTGATTCCGCGAGTAATAAGCTTTTTAGCTCTCTTGCTCAGTACCAGATCAAAGGGCAGCCTGTTCTAGAATTAGTAGATAACCTGGCCTGGAAACAGGCCTATATGCTTTCACTGAATGACCTTTTTTGGGTGTCGGGGTGGGCGTTTATTATCCTCCTCTTTTCCTGTTTTTTGTTCAAAAAGCGGAAAGCGCCTCTTTCTTTTGAAGTTGCTAGTCATTAGACATGTCATACTTTGCGCACCTAATTTGTTTAATGTGGATATTAACGGAAAGAGCTTTTATAGAAATTTTTGTGGCGGGTCTTTAACAATGTTGCGCTTACAGATTTGAAATTTTACTGTGGGATCTTTAAGATCTTTTAAAGCAAAATCAAAGGGCTTTAAGGAACAGGAGGTCTTATGACTGGGAAAATTTTTTTAAGATCTTTAACAAGCTACCCTAAGCCAGTTTATGTGTTTAGTTTTTGGGGGCAGTTATGCTTTTCTTCTCAGAAAATTTTATCAAAAACTGATGCTCTAATGAAATCAAATAAAGCTGCTTCTTTCCTTTCAACAAGAAAAAACCCTTTTCAATATTCAGTATCTCCTTTTAGCTCTCAAATTTTTTTGTCTTTTTCTTCATTTAGACGTTACTCTACTTCACAAACTTCAGTTTTACATTTTTCTAAAATTAACTCTCAAAAAGCTGTATCTGACAAAGTTTCTTATCCCACTAAAGCATATGGAGAAAGTCAAGTTATGAAAAAGTTATCTATTGGAATTCAAACGATCGATAAGGTCATCGGAAATGGATATGTTTATGTTGATAAAACGGAATATGCAAGGAAGCTAATAACAAGTGGCAAGCATTATCTTCTACCTCGCCCTAGAAGGTTTGGCAAGTCACTTTTTCTTAGTACGCTAAAAGCGATTTTTAGCGGAAATAAAGAACTATTTAAAGAGTGTCACATTTATGCTAGCAGTTATGAGTGGCAAAAACATCCGATCATTCACCTAGACTTTACAAAAATACCTACAACTAGTCCTAAGCAACTAGAAATAGGTTTAGCTGAAACTTTGCAGATGATAGCTAAATCTTATGGTGTCGATATTGCAGGTTCTTCTTTACAATTATGTTTATCAAGCCTAGTTGAAAACTTGTCTAAAATAAACAAAATAGTTGTTTTAGTGGATGAATATGATAAGCCTTTAATAGACAACTTAGCACATATAGAAGTTGCAGAAGCAAACCGCGAATTACTCAAGAGTTTTTTTGCCACTTTAAAAGGGCTAGACGAACATCTGCGATTTGTGTTTATTACAGGTGTCAGTAAATTTTCTCAGGTGTCTTTATTTTCGGGGTTCAATAACCTTAAAGATATCACCATACATCCTGACTATGCTAGTATGCTTGGCTATACAGAAAGGGAAATTAGTCAGTTTTTTTCTTCTCATATCCAGAAAATAGTGGAGGAAAGAACTAAGAATGGTGAGAAAGTTAACGAAAGGCAGATTATAGAAGAAATGCGCAAGTGGTATAACGGTTACAAATTTTCTTCTGAAGGTACGCCGGTATATAACCCTCATTCGACCCTTAGTTTTTTAGATACAGGAACAGCTCAAAGCTATTGGTTTAGAACAGGAACCCCTTCCTTTTTAATTGATCAGATCAGAAAAGTTCCACAGTCTGCTGTACAGCTTAGTGGAATAATGGCAACAGCTACTGAACTACTTGACATCCTAGACCTAAATAGAATGAATTTAAAAGCTTTAATGTGGCAAACGGGATATCTAACTATTCAAAAGTATGATTCTACTACTAAACTTTACATACTTGATTTTCCCAATCAAGAAGTAAGGCAAGCATTTTTTGAGTCCCTTCTTCAAGAATTTGCAGAAGTAAGCCCATCAAATGTATTGATGCATGGATTAGAGTGCAGAAAAGATTTGGAATCGTATCATCTTAATCTTTTCTTTGCAAGAATTAAAACTTTCTTTGCTAAAGTCCCTTATACTTTACACAAAAATGCTAAGGAAGGGTTTTATCATGCACTCTTTCTCAGCTTTTTAGAAGGAATGGGGATCAAAACTCAGGCAGAAGAGCAAACAAACATTGGGCGTATAGATCTTGTAGTTGAAATAGCAAAAATAACTTATATATTCGAATTTAAGATAAATAGAAAAGCAGATGATGCTCTCAAGCAAATTGAAACAAAAAAGTATAAAGAAAAGTATTCTCAAGATGGAAGAGAAATTGCCGTGGTCGGGGTAAATTTTGACTCAACATTGCGCAATATCTCTGATTGGAGCGGAGAAGTTTATTCTTCTACAGGGCAAACAAAAATGACATTGCATTCGTGAAAGTTGATTGAAAGAACTTTTTCTCTGTTTTTAAAAAACAGGAGTTTGCATGTTAGATATGTCATAATTGCACATTAAAAAAGAGATGGCTTTTTAAAAAAGTCACAGCAAACTATTAAATGTAAGAAATAAAATTACTAAAGTGGATCACCTAATATGCCACCTTCGGGAGATCTTTTCTCGCTAATGTTTAAAAATATAAGCTTCGAAAAGATCTCTTAAACTTGTCACATTATTCGAACCAATTTAGTAATTTCATTTCTTACATTTAGTATTACTCATTAGCAGTGTCTTTCTTGAGCTTGCTTTCCCTTTTCTTTGGTGATGTGATGTGTCTTCAATAAAAGCTCTCCAGCCTCACTATCTATGATCCAGAGCGCTTTGCTTTCTTCCGTCCCTACTAAGGAAGCGGGGAGAGAAGGATCCTCTTTTTTAGAAAGCACTTTTTTCAAGATCTCTTTTTTTTCTTTTCCTAGGGCATAGATCACAATGTTTCTGGCCCGATTGATACAGGGATAGGTCATGGTCATGCGGGAAGTTTTAAGCTGTGGCACCTCATTTTTGACCACCCACCTTTCTTTTTCTTCTAAAGCCTTGGTGTTAGGGAAAAGGGAAGCGGTATGACCATCTTCTCCCATTCCTAAAAGGATCAAATCAAAAGGGCGTAGTCCCAGGACCTTTCTGATTTTTTCATCGTAAAGGGCAGCATTCTCTTCAAGATTTTCCTCTGCTACCATGCGGAAGATTTGCTCTGCTGGTATTTCTAGCTTTTTGAAGCCAGCTTCCATGGCCATCCAAAAATTATTTTCCTTGCTGGAAGGAGGGGCACTTCGCTCATCACTCCAGAAGAGAAAGATGCGCTTCCAGTCGATTTCAGAAGAGTGGGGTGGAGAGGCTAACATTTCATAGACTACCTTGGGGGTAGAGCCTCCAGAAAGAGCTACGGCAAAATAACCATGAAGTTTAAATGCTTCTTTGGCACAGTTAATAAAATGCTCAACAGCAAAGAGAAGGGTTGCTTCTCGGTTGCCAGGATGGGCCACATCCCGCCTTGTATCTAAAGGAAAAAAATGGGGGTGATCATACATATCTAACAAAGACAGCTCTTTTCAAGTTTAGATAGCATAGTCAGCAAATTTAAGTAATGCTTACTGCTTCCTTTATGACAAATCTCTTTAACAAGAGATTGTCCAGAAACATCTTTTTCCAGGACAAAATAGGAAGGAAGACTGCAGAATTTCGGGCTCGACTTTTCAATCGAAACATGGTGGGGATATTTTAGATTTCTTTGAAAACTAAACCGGTATTCTTTGTCGGTTTCGATCTCAATAGATAGAATTCTTCCAGGAGGGAGCTTTTCTGTCTGATCGGCCTGCAGAAAGACGTTTGAAGGGGAGTGCGCTGTTTTATAGATGAATGATAGAAGGTCTTTTTCTTTTGAAATGGTTTCTAGCTTCCAGTTGAGTTGGCAGGCGATCCATCCTTGAAGATAGATGGCCTGGGTGTGTGTATGAATAAGGAAATCGGTTTCCTTTGCATTGTAACGAATATGGAAGGTATGTGCTTTTCTAAGAAGAGAGAGCTCCTCGTCTGGCTTAAAGACAGAAGCAAAGAGCTGCCGCCACCCTTCAATGCGAGCCCAATTGAGGTCGGCGACATCGGCGATTTTTTTCTCTTTATGTTTTAAAACTGCCTTAGCAAAAGAGGGGAGATCATTGGTTGATTCTGAGTCAAAAATGATTCTTTTGGCATATTCTTCAAGATAAGGGGTAATCGGGCTAACTGCTGAAGGGTCATCAGCATGGACAAGATAGAGAGGTAAATCGGGGAGAATATGAGGCAAAACAATGAAGGGAACTCGGGAAAGTTGTAAGGTGCCTACTTCGATTTCGATAAGGTCGCAAACGATCTCACTTTCTCCTTGTCCTGCTGTCAAGACAGAAACTCTTGTCTCCAGCGTGTCGTTTGGAAGCTCTTCTCCATAACTGATAAAAATTACACGAGAGGGGAATCTCTCGATGACTTTTTGAGCAATCGTGTTTAAGTAGCCGCTTCTTTTGCATTTTTTAGCAACGATGAGCAAGTTAAAAAGACAGGCACGCATCTTATTTGTGCCTTGTAAAGAATCCCAGATGCGTTCGAGCTGCGATTCAATTTTTGAAGGGTGAATGATTTGCGTCATTTAAATCAGTCTCCACTTTCTACCATCTCTTTCCATCATTTCATTTGCCTCTTTGGGGCCCCAACTTCCTGCAGGATAATTGGGGAATGCAGTAGGTTTATGTTCCTCCCAATAGTTTAAAAGAGGGGTAAAAAACTGCCAAGAGTGGAATACCTCATCTTGGCGGGCAAATAGGGTGCTATCCCCGGCAATAGAATCACAGAGGAGCCTTTCATAGGCGTCAGGAGGAGCAAGGCCAAAAAAAGCCCCATAGCGAAAATCCATCTTCACAGGCTGGATCGGACTGCTAGGGCCAGGTACTTTGCAGTTGATTTTAAGAGAAATGCCTTCGTTTGGCTGGATCCGGATCGCTAGTACGTTGGAATCATGTTTCTCCCCATTTTCCTGAAAAAGGACCCCTGGAGGATGCTTGAAAGTGATGGCAATCTCTGTGGCTCTTTTAGGAAGTCTTTTAGCCCCCCTGAGGTAAAAGGGGACCCCATCCCAACGCCAGTTGTCGATAAAGAGGCGGATGGCCCCATAAGTTTCGATAGAGGAGGTAGGAGAAACGTTTTCCTCACCTCGATAGCCGAATACTTCCTCTCCATCTACAAATCCTTTCCCATATTGCCCTCTGACAGCAGAGAGGCGAAACTCATCCCCTTTAAAAGGACGGAGAGCTTCTAATACCTTAACTTTTTCGTCATGGATCGCATCTGGACTCAAGTTTACAGGTGGCTCCATGGCGATAAGAGAAAGAAGCTGCACCATGTGGTTCTGCATAATGTCGCGTACGAGCCCTTCTTCCTCATAAAAGTGGCCCCGTTTTCCAATCCCGATATCCTCTGCTACAGTACATTGCACATGGTCGATATAGCGATGATTCCAGAGGTTTTCAAAAATAGAGTTAGCAAAGCGAAATACTAAAAGATTTTGTACTGTTTCTTTCCCTAAATAGTGATCGATCCGGTAAAGCTGCGATTCGTTTAAATGCTCCATCAGATTATCTTGAAGAGCAATGGCTGAAGAAAGATCATGCCCAAAAGGCTTTTCAATGATCACCCGCGACCATTTTATTTTTTCTTTGGCCTGATCGTAGAGGAGACCATGTTTTTTAAGTTTTTGAGTGATAACTGTAAAAAAACTTGGCTGTGTTGAGAAGTAATAGATCCGATTTCCCTTGGTCCCCAGCTGCAGATCAAGGTCGTTTAGTAGCTTTGCTAAGCGCTCATAGCCCTTATCATCATCAAATGCAGCACTGTGATAAAAAATATTGGGGGAAAAAGAGCTCCATACCGATTCTTCAATCGGCTTCACGCGAGAGTAAGCGCTAATAGCATTTTTCATCCCTTCCCGAAACACCTCATGAGTTTTTTCCCTTCTAGCAAATCCCACGCAGGCAAATTGTGCAGGAAGCCCCCCTTCTCTTTTTAAGTTATATAGGGCGGGCATTAGTTTCCGTTCTGTGAGATCTCCAGTTGCTCCAAAAATCACTAAAATGCAGGGATC
>JACPWA010000137.1 GCA_016191565.1 Simkania negevensis
AGAGGGTTCAAGATGATCTCAATAGTTCGACCATCAGAAAGGTAAGGCATATCAGCTTCTGGAACAATGTTGGATACTACCCCTTTATTCCCGTGGCGCCCTGCCATCTTATCGCCTACCTGAAGCTTTCTCTTGGTAGCCACATAGACTTTAACCTGACGAATGATGCCAGGGTCAAGTTCTATATCTCCCTTGCGCATGTATTCCACTTCAGTCTTATGTTCCATTTCAAGTTTCTGCACTGCTTGCTCATGCTCTCTGAAAATCTGCTTAAGCACTTCATAAGTGTCGTGTCTAGGAAGGATTAAGTGATCAGGGTTTTCTGATTCTAGGATCTCTAGCATCTCCTGATTAATTTTTTCCCCTTTCTTGACCAAGATATCCCCAGTTAAACGATGCATGATCGATTCAGGGGCTTCTTCATCGAGGAGAAGAGCTCCTAATTTCTCATGAAATTGCATGAGAAGATCGCTCTCTTTTTCCTTATAGTCTTTATGGACATCTTTGATTCGGGTAGCCTCTTCGACAAGTTCATCATCTGTTTTTGACAGACGGTCGCGCCGGCTAAATACTTTAACATCCATCACAATCCCTTCAGTACCTGGAGGAGCAACAAGGGAAGCATCCTTCACATCTGCGGCCTTCTCTCCAAAGATTGCTCTGAGCAGCCGCTCTTCTGGAGAAAGCTCTGTTTCTGATTTGGGAGTAATCTTACCAACAAGAATATCACCTGGTTCTACTTTAGCACCGATTCGGATGATCCCATCTTCGCCAAGATCTCCTAAGGCCTCTTCAGACACGTTCGGAATATCTCTCGTGATCTCCTCTTTTCCGAGTTTGGTATCTCTTGCAGTCAGTTCAAATTCCTCAAGGTAGATCGAAGTATAAGCATCTTCTCGGATCAATTTCTCAGAAATAATGATCGCATCTTCAAAGTTGTAGCCACACCAGGGCATGAAGGCAACCAGTACGTTTTTTCCTAGGGCAACTTCCCCTTTGTCGGTAGCAGGTCCATCGGCAATCACATCTCCTGCTTTAATTGTATCGCCCATTTGGCAAAGCGGAGTTTGATTGATACAAGTACCACCGTTGGAACGCATAAACTTATTCAGCCGATAGGTTCTCTTATTCAGTCTGTTTGCTTTGGAAGCAATCACTATCTGAAATCCATCTATATACTCGACAACGCCATCTTCTTCAGCAATCACAACAGCACCTGAGTCGCGCGCAATACGCTTTTCCAACCCTGTGCCCACAATGGGAGAATCGGTCTTGAGAAGAGGCACTGCTTGTCTTTGCATGTTCGATCCCATCAGAGCCCTATTTGCGTCATCATGCTCTAGGAAAGGGATAAGTCCAGTTACCACAGAAACAAGCTGCTTCGAAGAAACATCCATGTGAGTAACTTTTTCCGCTTCGATTTTAAGGGGCTCACCCTTATGCCTTGCCCATACAATTGATTCTTTGAACATGCTATGTTCATCAAGACCAGCAGAAGCCTGTGCAATTACGCATTTTTCCTCCTGGTCAGCAGTCATGTACTCAATCTCTTCTGTTACCACCCCATCCCGGACAATCCGATAAGGAGTCTCGATAAAGCCAAACTCGTTGATTTTAGCAAACGTGGACAGGGAAGTGATCAAACCAATATTGGGTCCTTCAGGAGTTTCTACTGGGCAAATCCTGCCATAGTGGCTTGAATGAACGTCGCGCACCTCAAAACCTGCTCGATCTCGGTTTAGACCTCCAGGCCCAAGAGAGGAAAGACGTCTTTTATGGGTCAACTCAGCCACTGGATTGGTCTGATCCATGAACTGAGAGAGCTGCGAACGACCAAAGAAGTCTTTAAGTACTCCAGCAAGTCCCTTTGCAGAAACAAGTTTGCCTGGAGTCAAAGTATCAGAAGAGAAATCAAATAGGTTCATTCTCTCTTTGATGATTTTTTCCATCCGGGCAAGACCGATGCGGCACTGGTTTTGCACAAGCTCGCCAACGGAACGAATTCTTCTATTTCCTAAGTGGTCAATATCATCAATAAAGGCATGTTCATCTCCTTTTTTAAGTCGGATCAAATATTTGATCGCATCGACAATATCCTCCTTTCTTAAGGTAACGATTTCGAGATCCTCATCCTTCGTTTCCCGCCCTAATTTACGGTTGAGCTTATATCTTCCTACACGCCCTAGGTTGTATCGTTTAGGATCGAAGAAAAGGCGCATAATTGTAGAACGAGCATTAGAGAGGGTTGCTGGTTCACCTGGCCTAATCTTTCGATAAAAATCTTTAAGAGCTGACTCATAAGAGTCGGTAGGGTCTTTGCTCAGCATTTTGATAATCGGGCTACTTTCATCAGCATCTTCTGCGATTTTCACTGTGCGGATTCCTGCATCGAACATCCTCTTGAGCATTGCCGTAGTTAATTTTTCTGAAGCCTTACCAAAAACTACCCCAGTCTGTTCTTCAAGGATATCTTCAGCTAAAATTTTTCCAACTAGTTTAGTGAAATCCTTTTCAGTTTTGATCTTCGCGCGGAAAGTACTGAAAAATTCCTCAATGATGTCTCCATCTGAAGAGTATCCAAGAGTTCTGATAAATGTTGTTGCCAAAATCTTCCGCCGCCGTTTCTTCCGATCGACATAAATATAGATTAAATCATTGATGTCAAAAGAGGACTCAAGCCAGCTTCCTCTATAGGGGATGATTCTAAATGAGTAGAGGATATTCCCTTTCAAATGTTTCTCTTGCTCAAAAGAAATACCAGGAGAACGGTGTAGCTGAGAAACAATGACCCTTTCTGCTCCATTAATGATAAAAGTCCCATGAGCCGTCATGAGAGGGATCGTCCCCATGTAGACTTCTTCCTCTTTAATTCCTGTTTCATCGGTCAAGCGAAATTTCACTTTTAAAGTGACATTATAGGTAATTCCCCTCCGAATGCACTCTTCTGGAGAATATTTAGGCACTCCCAAATCATAAGAAAGATATTCGAGAATCGTCTTCTCATCATAAGATTTTATCGGAAAAACCTCTCGAAACACCTCTTCTAAGCCAAGATTTTCCCTCTCATGGGGCAATTTATCTGCTTGAAAAAATTGATAAAAGGACTTTATCTGAATTTCAATGAGGTTAGGAAGATCGATGATCTCTTCTTTTCTGTGAAAGCTCACCCTCTCTGGTGCTCTTTTTAGCATGAAAACGCCTCCCTAAATGGTTTTACAAAAAAAACAAAAATAAAAATGGACAAAAGCAGAGACCCTATTTTCTAGGGTTCTGCTTTTGTTTTATCATCACTTTAAGTCTAATTTAAAGGCCTTTTAAAGTGACTTTTCCACCAGCGTCTGTAATTTTCTTCTTGATCTCTTCCGCTTCAGCCTTGCTTGCTTTATCTTTAATTGGCTTAGGAGGGCTTTCGACGAGATCTTTTGCCTCTTTAAGGCCAAGACCTGTCGCTTCCCTTACTACTTTAATAATAGCGATCTTCTTGTCTGCTGGCGCTTCTGTAAGC
>JACPWA010000095.1 GCA_016191565.1 Simkania negevensis
GAAGGAAAAAATCAAAGACCTATTATGATCCATCGAGCCATCTACGGGTCGATTGAGCGGTTTATGGCAATCTTGATTGAACACTTTGCTGGGAAATTTCCCCTTTGGCTAAGTCCTCTTCCGATCCGTCTACTTCCTGTAGCTGATCGTCATCTACCTTATGCGGAGGAGGTGAAGAAAAAAATTACTGCGGAAGGTTTTTTCTGTGACATCGATACTTCTGCTGAATCTGTGGGGAAAAAGGTACGAACTGCGCAACTCCTTCAGATTAATTATATGCTTACTGTAGGAGATAAAGAGATAGAAAATCATACCATCAATATTAGAACTAGAGATAATGTGGTGCATGGGGAAATAAGCCTATCTGATTTTCTTAAAGTGCTCATAGAAGAGAAGAAATCGCGCCAGCTTACCTCCCCCTATGAACAGATCCCTGCGGAGAAAAAATGAAATGTATTGCCGTTAGCAGTTTTAAAGGGGGCACAGCCAAAACCTCTGTGACATTAAATGTCGGAGCCGCCCTTTCTAGATTCCACGAGAAAAAAGTGCTTCTCATTGATTTTGATGCACAGGCAAATCTTACTGCGGGACTTGGATTTGACCCTGACCAGCATGAAAGTTTAGCCTCTGTTTTGCAAAAGGAGAAAAAGATCGAAGAGGTGATTCTTAAAACAGCTTATCCTCACCTTGATCTAATCCCCGCTGATACCTGGCTTGAGCGGGTCGAAGTCACTGGCTCTCTTGCTTCAGATCGCTATTCCCATGAACGGCTTAAGGCTTTTCTCGTGCCCCTTCCTTATGATATTGTAATCATTGATACACCCCCTTCCCTTTGCTGGCTCACCGAATCTGCTCTCATTGCTTCTCATTTTTCTCTGATCTGCGCCTCTCCTGAATTTTACAGCATTAAAGGACTCCAGCGCCTTTCTTTTTTTATGCATTATATTGCCAAAAGGCACCCTTTTGAGCTGCTAGGCATAGTCCTTTCCTTTTGGAATGAAAGAGGAAAAAGGAATGATTCGATTGCTGAAGTGATTTCTGGAATTTTTCCTGAAAAACTCTTGCAGACAAAAATTAGAAGAGATATCGCTGTTTCAGAAGCAGCCCTTCACGGGAAGCCCGTATTTGAGATAAGCCCTAGAAGCCGCGCCTCTGAAGATTACCTCTCTCTCACTAAAGAAATTTTAACAAAAATGGAAGGGGAAGATATTAAGGTTGGAGCTACCGTTGATCAACATGAAGTTTTACAAATGTAAAACGGCTTGACATGGAAGGAAAAATGTCTAAATTAAATGCCCTTTTAGGAAGACGGTTTAAAGCGTCCAAAACAGAAAAGATGAGCGCTCTGGTTAATCGATCCAATGAAGGAGAACTTTCAAGCTTTTCTGGGGTATTCCAAATTTCTCCTCTTCCTGAGAAGGAAAAGGAAGTCCTCAAAAAAATTCTCGAAAAATACCAAACGAAAACGGTAGATCTTTCTATCGATCTTCCCCTCCTTTCTATCATCACTTCCGAGGTGAAGGCCATTAGCCATCAAGCGGTGATTTTGCACGGAGAAAGAATTAAAAGAGCACAAGCTATCCTCAAAAACTATCAAGATGGAGCATTTACCATCTACTTGAAAACTACCTATGGAAATAGGCAAACTCCCTATAACTTCCTCCTCTACTATGAACTTTATAGCGCTGTATCAAAACAGATAAAAGAGATTGTCTCTGAAATGCCCAGGCAGGCTATTTATACCCTTTCGAGCAGAGATGTACCTTTAGAAAGAAAAGAGGAGTTTATCCGTGCCTATCAGGGAGAAACCAAAAAGGAGATTCTAGAAAAGCTGCGCACCCTTTTCCCTTTACAAAGTGAGGATAAAAGAAAACAGCGCAGCTCAAAAACCCTTCTCCATCTTCTGCGCTACTCCTTACAACTTTTAGGAAAGGAGACCTTTTCTCCCACCCCCCAAGAAAAAAAAGAACTTGCAGAACTTATAAATGCGATCGGATCAAAACTTCAAACTTTTTAACCAGTCGGTATAAATGCAGCAGGATTCTTATCACTCTGTTTTAAGCTCCCATTATACAAGCAAAGAGATGCAAGAGATCTTCTCTCCTCCTTTCCGTGCAAAAATCTGGAGAAAGCTTTGGATCGCCCTTGCAGAAGCTGAAAAGGAACTTGGAGTTGATATCTCACTTAAACAACTAACAGAGCTTAAAGAAAATGTAGAAAAGGTCGATTTAGAGAAGATTAAATCCTATGAAAAAAGAATGCATCATGAAGTGATGGCCCATCTTCATGCCTATGCAGACCTCTGCCCAGAAGGAGGAAAAATCCTCCACCTTGGAGCCTCCTCCTCTTATCTAATTGATAATGGAGATCTACTTCAAATACTCAGCGCTCTCAAAATTATTAAAGGGAAATTAATTCTTCTCATAGAACACTTTAATCACCTCTGTTTAGAAACTGCATCTCTCCCTTGTCTTGCTTATATTCATCTACAGCCTGCTTTTCTTACCACTTTTGGTAAAAGGAGCTCTCTTTGGCTACAAGATTTTCTCACCGACTTTAAAGATCTGGAGCACTTTCTTACTCATTTTCGATTTCTCGGAGTGAAAGGAAAGGTAGGCTCTCAAGACTCTTTCCTTGCTCTTTTTGAGGGGGATGCTGCCAAGGTGATCGCACTTGATCAAAAGGTGACAGAGAAGATGGGATGTAAAAACTCCTTCCTTATCACCTCCCAAACTTTTCCTAGAAAAGAGGATCTTCGCCTCCTTTCTGTGCTATCAGCCATTGCTGCTAGCGCTCACAAATGTGCCACCGACCTGCGCCTCCTTGCTCATTTAAATGAGATCGAAGAACCATTTGGCTCAGAGCAGGTGGGCTTTTCAACTATGCCCTATAAAAGAAACCCCATCTTCTCTGAAAGGATCTGCTCCCTTTCTCGCTTCCTCATCAACCTTTGGAACAATACTGCATATAACTCCTCTCTCCAGTGGCTCGAAAGGAGTTCAGATGACGCTGCAAATCGCCGGCTAACCATTCCAGAGGCTTTTTTATCGCTTGATGCAATTTTAAATTTGATGGGCAATCTGATTTCTGAACTAAAGTTTTTTCCAAAAGCAATGGAAGCTCATATCGAAGAGCACCTTCCCTATATTGCTCTAGACCATATCCTTGCTGCTGCCACTTTGAAGGGACAAAGCCACTCTGAAGTGGAGAAAAGATTGCGTCTCCACTGCTTTGAAGCAGGGAAAAAGCAGAGAAAAAAAGGAGATCCTTCTGATCTTCTCGAAAGAATCGAAAAAGATGGGGAGATTGGCCTTTCTCAAAAAGAGCTTGAAAGCCTTATGAAAAAAGAACACTTTTTAGGGCGCTCTTCGGAGCAAGTGATTGAATTTTTAAAGCTAGAAGTGGAACCTATTCTCGAAAAAAACCTCGTCTTCAAGGTACTCGTACCCTCAATCGATCTTTAATCTTTAACCCACATTGAGCAGATCAGATGAGCGGAGAAGTATAAGGTTTTTGTTTCAAGAAGGATAAAAAAGCGCAGCTCTAATAGAGAGAACATTTTTTATCCTTCTTGAAGCAAAAAGGTTATGTTTATTCGTCATATCATCTGCTTAATGTGGGTTTAAAGTATTATGTTTCCCCTCATCGTTTCCTATTACACCAAAAACACAGGATATGAAAAAGAAGCAGAAAACCTAATCGCTTCCTGCAAGGAGCATTCACTTCCCTGCCAAATCGACCCAATCGATTCTTTAGGCAGTTGGGAAAAAAATTGCTGCTATAAGCCACGCTATCTTTTAGAAAAGCTGGAACATATCGGAAAGCCGCTTCTTTGGCTTGATGTAGATGCAAGCATTGCCCAAAAACCTACTCTCTTTGATACAATTGAATGTGATATTGCCCTTCGGATCGTGGAGGAGCTTCCTCAGAGCCACCCTTCTAAAATGATTTCAGGGACAATCTATATCAATTCTACTCCCACTGCTTTTAAGATCTTAGATCTTTGGGAAATGGAATGTGCCAGAATGCTCAAAGAAGAAGAGGGTGAGGTATGGGACCAGATTGCTTTGCGAAATGTCCTACAAAATCTCCCCTTTCCCGCCACAATCTTTCCTCTTTCAAAGGAATATTATCTTGTCTATGACAGGATCAAAAACGAAGAGGAAAAAAAAGGGGGAATCATTATCCATTACCAAGCTTCCCGTCTTCTAAAAAAGGAGGTTAATCAAGAAGTAGTTCCTTTTTGGCATAGCAGTTTTTCGCATGGGATGGAGATGAAACAATCGCGTGAAATTTTCAACGATATTAATAATACTAAATGTAAGAAATAAAATTACTAAA
>JACPWA010000172.1 GCA_016191565.1 Simkania negevensis
CAAGATTGTTTTCGGTAAAGAGACGGATGTCTTTAATGCCGTGGCGCAGCATAAAAAGGCGCTCGATTCCCCCTCCCCAGGCATAGCCGGAATAGACCTTGGGATCTAAGCCTCCTTCTTTTAGAACTTCAGGGTGGATCATTCCAGCGCCGCAGACCTCTAGCCAACCGGTTTTTTTGCAAAGAGAACATCCTTCCCCATGGCAGGTAGTACATCCGATGTCGACTTCCATCCCTGGTTCTACGAAGGGAAAATAGCTAGGTCGCACTCTAAGGGTTACTTTCTGCCGAAAGATTTTAGCATAAAATTCCTCTTTGGTAGCTAGTAAATCAGCAAATGTTACCCCTTTGTCTATGTAAACTGCATCAACTTGATGAAAAAATACGTGAGAACGGGAGGTGATTGTTTCATTGCGGTAGCATTTGCCGGGACAGATCACCCGGATTGGAGGCTCTTGACTTTGCATAATCCGTTGCTGGATATTAGTAGTATGGGAGCGAAGAAGGGTGTTTTTGTCTAGATAAAAGGTATCCTGCATGTCACGGGCAGGGTGGTCAGGAGGATAATTAAGCCCTCCATAATTATAGTATTCTGTTTCAATCTCAGGGGAATATTGGACTGAAAATCCCATCCCGATCAGAATCTGGATCACCTCTTCGAGCATCTGTGAAAGAGGATGGGCAGAGCCTTGTCTGCTTCTTCTTCCAGGAAGGGTGATATCGATTTTATCTTGAGAAAATTTTGCAGCAAGTTCTTGGTGAGAGAGAGTATTGAAATAGGCTTCAATTTGAGCGGAGATCTCACTTTTTAGATCATTGATCTCTTTTCCTATTTGAGGCCGTCTTTCAGCAGAAAAAGAGGGAAGGAGCTTCATAAGAGCTTGTATAGGCCCTTTTTTCCCCAAGTAATGGGTTTTAAGCTGATCCAGCTGCTGAGTGGTTTGAACCTGTAAGATCTCCTCTTGAAAGGCCTCCTTTAGCACCTGGATCTCTTCTTCCATGAAAAAATCTCTCTCCTTAAGGTAGCCTGGACTTTATACTAACGCTCTTTTAGCTTGGTCAACAATCACAGAAAATCCCATAGGATCATGGATAGCGATCTGGGAGAGCATCTTTCTATTTAAAGGGCATTTTGCCTTGGCAAGGCCAAAGATGAACTTGCTATAAGAAATTCCATGTGCTTTTGCTGCAATACCTACCCGTGTTATCCAAAGACTACGGAAATCCTGCTTTCTAGTTTTTCGATGGATGGTTTTATAGGACATCGCTTTCATGACAGCATCAGCAGCTTGCCGAACATGGTTTTTTCGATCTCCCCAAAATCCCTTTGCCTTTTTCAGAAGCCGCTTTCTTCGTTTGCGCGAAGCAACTGCCTTTTTAATTCTAACCATTGTTTATACCCCTCCTTTTAGGGCACTTCTCTAAACACACGCAAGGTGCTTATAGACTTTTTCATAATTTTTCGGCACAAGCGTTTGCTTCTTCAAATGCCGTTTCCTCTTGGGGCTTTTTTTCGTAAGCATATGACGACGTCCTTGTTTGGACCGCATTAATTTTCCTTTAGCAGTTATTTTAAAGCGACTTTTGATCGCTTTTCTCGTCTTCAACTTTGGCAAGTTCGTCTCCTATTGTATGAATAGCTTTTTTCTTTTTCTTCCCACTAGGCCCAAGCACTAGTATTAAGTTCTTTCCCATCATGCTGGGAGGAGACTCTACTTGTGCAGAGTCACCGACTTCCTGAATCAGCCGCTCTACAAGGCGCTCAGCAAGCTCAGGTCGGCTCATCTCTCGACCTCTAAACATGCAAGTAACCCGTACTTTATTCCCTTTTTGAACAAACTCTTTAGCTTGTCTAATCTTTACTTGCAGATCATGTTCATCAATGTTCAGCTTAAGCTTAATCTCCTTAAGCTTTGCTTGCAGCCTCCCCTTTTTGCTCTCTTTTTCCTTTTTCGTTTGCTGGTATCGAAACTTTCCATAATCGACAATCTTGCAAACAGGAGGAGCAGAATTGGGCGATATCTCGACTAAGTCGAGTCCCTGTCTCTCAGCTAGCACTAAAGCCTCTGAAAGAGCAACTACCCCAAGTTGATTTCCCTCTTTTCCAATCAGGCGCACTTTTGGGGCTCTTATTTCTCTATTAATTCTCAATGCAGATCTTCCTATTCTCCATTTCTACATGTCTTTCAAGTCTACAAAAAAATCTATTTTTTGCGAAATCAAATTCAGCAACTTGCTTAGCAATCTGGGGTATAGCTGACTCGAACAGCTGACCTCCACGATGTCAACATGGCGCTCTAACCAACTGAGCTAATACCCCTATCTTTCATTTGCAAAAAATAAAGAATGACATTTCCTTGTAGCTGATGCAAAATTTTACTGTTTTTTCTGATTTCAAAACAATAAAAATGCATTCTTCTTTATACTTTCACTATGAGCGATTCTTTTCTTTCCTCTCCTGTTCTCTTTGCCCATCACATTTGGAAAGAGGTTTGCCATCAGGGAGATATAGGCATAGACGCAACTTGTGGCAATGGTCACGACTCCCTTTTTCTAGCTAATCTTCTTCTCAGCGATAGCACAGGAGAACTGCTTTGTCTTGATATTCAACAGAAAGCCATCCACCTCACACAAGCAAAATTAAAAGAAAATTTAGACATAGCGCGTTTTAAAAAAATTTCTTTTCATCAAATGTGCCATTCAAACTTCCCCTCTTTTCTACCCCCCTCTTCAGTTAAAATCATTGCTTATAACCTAGGCTTTTTGCCTGGGGGGAATAAAGGGCTCACCACTCAGCTAGAAACCACCCTAGAAAGCCTGCAGAAGGGGTTAGAGCTCCTCCTTCCAGGAGGGATCCTCAGCATTACCTGCTATGTGGGCCACCCTGGAGGAAAGAAGGAAGAGGAAGGTATTATTGCTTTTGCTCGTTCTCTTTCAAAAAATCTTTTTACAATATCTCATCAACAATGGTTAGGGAGAAAAAATCCCCCTTCCCTATTATTTATTCAAAAACAAACAAATTCTTTCCTTTAAAAAGCCTCTTTAGCGTATATGTGAAAATTAAGCAGCAAATTTTAAGAAAAGATTATGAATTGTTATATTACATTAAAAATAGTAAAATTAAGCTTAGAAAGCAGTGTATTATTAATGAAATTACACTCTTTTACTACCTAAGTAATATATAAAAATTTAATTTTAGGGATAATATGATTAGGATCGATGGATCATTTTTGGTCGATGAGGCACACTTAAGCGCCATCGATCTTTCTTTAACCTCGAAAGAGCTTTTTACTTCTAAAGAGCTTGATCAATTTGCAAAAGAGCTAGACCTCCTTCTACAAAGAGCCAAAGAAAAGCAGTCCAAAGAAAAGATCATCTCTCTATTTGGCAGAATCGAATCTCTCCGTGTAAATGGGAAGATTGATAAAATTTCAGATGAAGCACAAGAGATCTTTCAAAAAAAAGACAGTTATTCTGCTCAAGAAATCTCTACCTTAGCCAAAAAAATCAGAGGTAAAATTAAAAATATTTGTTTTAATCATGGTCTCAGTCTCGAAAATCGGAGTTTTCTCCAAGTTGCTTTTCGTCATCTTGCCCTTGCAGAAGGGAAAAAGATGAAAACAGCTCCAAAACGACTTTCCCACAACTCTTTTTTTGATTTTGAAGAAAGTGAAAGATTTAAAGTGGCCATTGAGCTTTGCGAAATCGCCTCCCATCTCTACCAGGGAGCGATTGAAGTGGGGATGCGAAAGTATCAGCAGCTTGCCTTATTTCAGCAAAGTAGCCTTGCTTCTCTTCTCCCTTCTTTTGAGGTCTCTGCTGATTTCAGCCTTTACCAAAGCAATATAATGAGTTTTATCCGCTCCCTAGTGGGGCTTGCCAATGAGATCGCCTCTGGAAAGAGGCTCGATTTTGCTCCTTCTGATGAAGAAATTCATAGGATGTTTGAAGAAGAAAAAGCTGCTCTCTTATAGAAACGCCAGCTCGGCTTTATAGAAAAAAGATTTTTTCCATAGTAGCGCGATCCACATAGGAGGCTCCAAGAGGAGCGTGGCTTTTTTCCCCTCCATGAAAATCTGAACCTCCGCTGATCAAAAGCCTTTTTTCCTGAGCAAGCTTTACCCACTTGTCCTGATCTTTAAGAGGAAAAGAAGCATAATAGCATTCTATTCCATCAAATCCCATTTCAAGGAGCGCCTCTACAAGTGCTCTTTTTCGAAAAAGATGGGGATGCGCTACAAATGCTTTCCCTCTTGCTCGATGGATCACAGCAATCGTTTCTAAAATATGTATCTCCTCTCCCGGATCAAAACAGCTTTTCCCATCGCCAATAAACTTATGAAAAGCTTCTAGCATGTTTTTTACTGCCCCTTTTTTTACCATCAGTTCAGCAATATGAACACGGCCCACAGTAGCATTTTCATTCCCCTGATAGAGCTCCTTTTCTTCGATCAGGATCCCATGAGAAGCAAGCTTTTTTAAAATGGCAAGGTTCCTCTTTCTTCTCCTCTCCTGGTGAGAGCAGCAAAAAGAGAGAATTTCAGGAGTAAGCTCAAGTGCATACCCCAGCACGTGGACCGTAGTCCCAAGATAAGCAGTCGTAAACTCTACCCCGATTAAAAGATCGATCTGGCGCCGTTTTGCTTCGGCAAAATTCTCTTCACTATAGGCTTTAAGAGAATCATGATCTGTAATAGATAGGGCAGATAGCCCCTTTTCTTTTGCCAAATGGATTAATGCAATAGGAGTTAAAGCTCCATCGGAACAATTCGAATGACAATGTAGATCAGCGCGATATTCCATTTTTTTATTTTTCCAGTTGGTAAGGGATTTTTTTCACTTCAAGGATGAGCTCTTTCCCTGTTTTTTCTTTCACTACAGCTTGTACATGCTCTATAAGTAAAAGAACTTCTCTTGCTGTGGCATTCCCTTTATTATTAATAAAATTTGCATGAAGAGTAGAAACTTCAGCCCCTCCTACCGAAAATCCCTTAAGGCCGCATTGATCGATTAACGCTCCAGCACTAGCCCCTATAGGATTTCGAAAAATACATCCGACATTATGCTCTTTATAGGGCTGCGATTTGAGTCTTTCGTGTAAGATCTCAAGTTGTCTTTGGCGAGCTCCCTCCGATCTCTGAAGAGCAAAAGTGGCCGATACGATAGTGAGGAGATTTTTTTGGAAAGAGGAGAAGCGATAATCATAAGAAAATTCCCCTTTTTCCTTCTCCTGATAATTCCCTTCAAGATCAACTATTCCAATCGACACTAGAGGGTTCCAAGTCTCTCCTCCTTTAGCTCCTGCATTCATAAAGATAGCGCCACCAACGCTACCGGGGATCCCTGAAGCAAACTCAAGGCCTCCCCATCCTTTGCGAGCCATTTGTGCTCCTAGCAAAGAGAAGCTATAACCTGCACCTACATGTATATTTAAATTGTTCAGATTGTTTGAATATAATTCCCCTTCCTCACATGTAAGAAAATCGATTTTATTTAGGATGACAAGACCGTCAAATCCTAGATCATCGAAAAGCGCGTTTGATCCCTTGCCAATCACTATAAAAGGGAGTTTTTTGGTTTGTACATAG
>JACPWA010000173.1 GCA_016191565.1 Simkania negevensis
AGCACCTAAAAAAACAATCAAGCAAAAAAGGATTCGAAAGGGAAGAATTGACCTCCTTCCTAAAAGATACTTCATACATTTTTCCCCATAGTAGGACCAACCCAGAATGGTAGAGTAGCCAAAGAGAACCAGTCCAATCATTACTAGATGCTGCCCATAAGCAAGAGAGCAGCGGAAGGCTTCGATAACTAGAGGAGCCCCGTTAAGCAGATGCCCGTTTGGATCCACTTTACCAAACACCTCTGTAACCAGAATGACCAAAGCTGTGATTGTGCAAACTACAAAGGTAGACAGAAACACTGAGGTCATAGAGATCATCGCATGCCGTCCTGGCACATCTGTTTTAGCAGCAGCAGCAGCAATCGGCCCACTTCCTAGCCCTGCTTCATTCGAAGAGATCCCCCTTGCTACCCCATATTGCAGAGCCAGTAAAAAAGAGCCCGCTAGAGTTCCCCCCAAGGCTGCTTTAGGAGAAAAGGCCTCTTCCACAATTTTCCAGATTCCAGGAAGGATTTTCTCGGAGTGAAGAATTAGAATTCCTACCCCTCCGAGAATATAGATCGCTGCCATTACAGGAACCAGAAAAGCGCAAGCTCGACCGACCCCTTTCACCCCTCCGAGAAGGACTAAACTTGTAGCAAAAGCTAAAGCTCCTCCTATCCATATAGGAGAGATCCCTGTAACAGAAGAGAAGGCATCAGCAATCGAATGCGACTGGGTGAGATTTCCCCCGGCTAAAGCAGAAAGGGCGCCAAAAAAGGCAAAGAAAGTGGCCAGCCATTTAAGCTTTAGCCCCTTCCTGATGTAATACATTGGTCCACCACACATTTCTCCCTTAGCGTCTGTTTCCCTATATTTAATAGCTAGAATCGCTTCTGCGTACTTCGTCGCCATCCCTAGAAGGGCAATCACCCACATCCAAAAGATCGCACCAAAGCCCCCACCAACAATTGCTGTAGCTACTCCAGCAATACTTCCAATTCCAATAGTGGCAGCAAGTGCAGTCATGAGCGCTTGGAATTGAGAAAGATCTCCCGCGGCCTCCCGATCACTCCTAGTAAAAGCAAGTTTAAGGGCATAGCCAAAATAGCGAAACTGTAGCCCCTTTAGACGGATGGTAAGGACAGTGCCCACCCCAACGAGAATAATAATGAGAAACCTTCCCCACAGCCACTCATCGATCAAGTGGAGAGTTTTTGCAAACGCCTCTGAAGAAAGAAGAAACTTGCTCATCCGGCTTTACCTTTTTTTGCTTCCTCTTTTTCTTTTTTTACAATATGATCAAAAAAGGCGGTTTCTTTAGCCACCACCCCAGCAAGAGCAAAAAGAGCAATGAGATTAGGAATCGCCATTAAACCGTTCATCACATTAGCAAAACTCCAAACCAATCCTAAGCTCGAAAGGGCGCCAAAGAAAACAAAAAGGGTAAAAATCAGTGCACATCGAAACGAGTGCTTGTCTACCTGGAGTATCTGTTTTGGCAGCAGCAGCAGCTATCGAAGAGGTTCCAAGTCCTGCTTCACTGGAAAATACACCTCTTGAAATCCCGAGCTGAATGGCCGCCATCACACCCGCTCCTGCAAAGCCACCAACAGCTGCTTGTCCTTGAAAAGCGGAGCGGAAGATCAGTCCAAATATCGAAGGGAGATCGCTCACTTTCAGCGAAATGATAAGAAGACCTCCAAGCACATAAAAAATCCCCATCGCCGGCACCAAAACTCCAGCGATCTTTCCAATGCTCTTGATCCCCCCAATTAAAGCAAGCCCCGTTATCGCCATTAAAACGATCCCTGTCCAGAAAGGAGGGAAATGGAGATGGGTCTCTAGCGCATGGGCTACAGAGTGCGTTTGTGCCATATTCCCAATCCCAAAAGAAGCAAGAGCTCCAAACACTGCAAAAAGGACAGCTAGCCACTTCATCTTAAGGCCATGGGTTAGGTAGTACATAGGGCCGCCACACATCTCTCCCGCATCATCTACCACCCGGTATTTGAGGGCTAAAATCGCCTCTGCATACTTAGTGGCCATTCCCACTAGAGCGGCTATCCACATCCATACGAGTGAGCCAAGTCCCCCGATCATGATTGCTGTTGCCACCCCTGTGATGCTTCCAATCCCAATAGTCGCAGCTAAAGCAGTCATGAGTGCCTGAAAATGGCTGATATCCCCCATGGCCTGATCATCATGCCTTGAAAAAGCAAGTTTATGAGCATACCAAAGATAACGCAGCTGGACACCACGAGTGCGCACTGTAAGATAGACCCCTACTAAAATAAGAAAAATGAGAAGAGGAGGACCCCAAACCCAGGAGTTGAGACGCTCGACCCAATATTCCAAAAAAAGCATCGTAACCCTTTGATATTCTATTAAAAGTTAACTGGAACATTGATACCCCTTTTTCTGATTTATATCCAGAGAAGAATTTACGGTGGTAGAGTTATAAATGTGAAAAAAAAATTTAACTTACCTTGTGCAAAAAGAAGAAACAAAAGAATAAAAGATTTTGAAAAATCAATTTAAGCGCTTGCAGAACTACTCTGAATTTAATTTCTTAGCGTGCGCTTTCCTCTTGCGCTTGTCATCTCTTCCTCTTTTAGTTTTGAATAGAAGCCCTAAACTTAGACCGTAGCGCTAATTCTAGGAACCACTACAAAGATTATAGCATGACGCATTCTTGCTTACGTGTTGTCTTTTCAGCATGCAGCTCTTCTTGGTCCAAACGAGGCAGCTTTTTTTGCACTCCAGAAGGATGCTGTCTTAAATAGCGTTCCATCCGTCTAGCGTAGTAAGCTAGCCTATCTCGATGATCAATATTGGGCCCCCCCATCTTTTTTCCAAACCTTATAGGGGAAATCCAGCTTAGCCATTTATCAAAGGGAGGTGTCTCGCCAGTCGTATTTGCTCTTAGAGTTTCTTCTAAGTATGTGTTCATAACTTCAAGAAGATAGTCCTGCATAGCCAACTCTAAAGATATTTCACTAGCATCTTCATGGCCCCTCTTATTTAAACCCGCAAGCCATGCTTTTTGTATTGCTATTCTATAATCTCCATATTTTATCGATCCAATCATCCTTTTCATCTCTTCAATTATTTCTTTCCTAATCCTAGTATTTGGGCCAACAAAACTAATAACAAGCTCCGTTAAATATCGACAGAGCGTTTGAAGAGAGCTTAGAGAGTACTGGTAAGAATGATCATGCGTCAGCGGAAGTTTTTTAGGGTCCATCCCATTTAAGAAATTAATTAGCCTATGCATACCAGCTTCAGTAAATACTATGTCACCTGTCTCGTTTTTAAAACAATCGTAGATAGCTTTTTGGTAATCAAGGGATTCTTTTGGGCCTAAAAAAGTAAGTAAGATAGACCCAGGCGCCTCATGCGGTTTTATTGCTAAGTGGTCGCGAGCACAATGTGTAAATATTTTATCAAGTCTCGTACTATTTAGTTTGCTAAGACATACTGGTCTATCTAATTCTTCAGATATTTTCACATATACTCTGTCAGCTGAAAATTTCCTACCATCTTTCTGGACTAAAGAGAACAGCTCAAAATCAATTTCAACTCCAGACAACTCATCTCTTACTTTGGGATATCTAAGTGGAAAGGAAGTAGATAGAAAACCAAGGATTTCATAGCTGTTCATAAACCGATCATACACTACAAACACTGGCTTGCTACTCAAATAATTCAGATGAAAAAATAACTTAAGTAAATCTGAAAAAAGATCAGCAGGGGGCTCATCAAACCATAAGATCTTGCGCTGTGGAATAAAAGAAACAGAGTGACTGCCTTTGGTATTTTTCGATGCCTTTAAACTTAACTGTAAATTAGTGAAAGCAATGTCAACAGCCCCAATTGTGAAATAACCCGAACTTTCTCTATCTTCTTCTTTAAGGGGCACAGAAACAGGAGTAAAATCTTCACTTCCATTTAAAATGCGATGCGTTTGTTTAACAGCTTTTATAAACTTTTCTAGATCAAAAGCTTGAGGGCTTTCTGCTACGTAATTTGATAACACATAACAAAAATCAGAAATAAGCTGAGCGTGTTGCTCCAGGTGCTTTTGATTTTCAAGACCAACGGTGAATCTTATGACATCAC
>JACPWA010000174.1 GCA_016191565.1 Simkania negevensis
GAAGGAAGATAGACTTCCGCAATACAATCATTATTATGACCTCTAATTTAGGATCTGATCTAATCAGACGCTCCTCTGAGGTGGGATTCGGTGCTCTAGAAGGGATGCCAAGCTATGATATAATGAAAGAAAAAATCCACAAAGCAGTGAAGAAGCACTTTAAAGATGAGTTTATCAACCGCCTCGACGACATGATTATCTTTAAAGCTCTTGACAAAGCCCATCTCTCTAAGATCATTGATCTTGAAATGAATAAACTCAAAACACGTCTCGAAAGAAAAGGAATCTCCATTTCTGTGACCCCTGCAGCCAAAGAGCTTCTCGTCGAAATGGGTTTCCAACCTGAGATGGGAGCGCGTACCCTAAGACGGATCATTGAACAAAAAATAGAGGATCCTCTTGCTGAAAAACTCCTTCTTGAAGGTGATGAGCCTAGACACCTGATCATCGATGCAAAGGAGCAAGCCCTTACTTTTACTGAAGAAAAGGGGGAAAAAGACAAGCTTGCTGGGGCGATTACCGGAGAAAAAGAGCAAG
The DNA here is from genome assembly GCA_016191565.1 of Simkania negevensis. Taxonomy (GTDB): domain Bacteria; phylum Chlamydiota; class Chlamydiia; order Chlamydiales; family Simkaniaceae; genus Simkania_A; species Simkania_A negevensis_A. The sequence continues at coordinate 538 of JACPWA010000174.1, forward strand.
CTGCTCCCCCACAATAAACCGTAGGAGCTTTCACGCAACTTAAAATGGCAATTTTTAATGATGTATTACTATTTAGAAAGGATCTTTGCTTCCCACTCTTTGATATACTCTAGCAGCTCTTTTTTTTCGGGGCAGCAGCGGAGAAGCTCAAGCGCCTCTTCGTTACTACTGAGGTGAGCAATTTTCGCTAGAAGATGCAAATGCCGCTTGTCATCGCAAGCAAGGAGAAAGAAAAGGGTATGAACAGGATGATCATCCAATGCACCCCAATCGATCGGTGTTTTGAGAAATACCACTAGAACTACATCGGTGGGTCCTTTAAGAAGAAAATCTCTGGTATGGGGAACAGCTACTCCATGATTCAGGGCAGTTGGCATTAATTTTTCTCGATCCAAAAGAAGATTCGCCATCCCTGATGGATCGATAGAGAGCGCTTCTGCTACCCGTTCCATTGTCTCCCGAATGATCCCTTCCTTGGTAGTACTCTGAAGGTTAATGAGTATCTCTCCATGATGGATAGCGCGATATAAGCTAAATTGTTGCATCCCTTTTTTCTTTTGCAAATCGAGTTCTTCTTGGTCCTTTAACTCCGCATAAAGAGGCTCCTCTTCGATTGGAGGGAGAAAACTTCCTTCCCCTTTCTTTAAACGACAGCTCATCATCCAATTTTCAATCTCTTCGCGGCTAAACCTGTATTGATGATGTAAGCGATAGGCGGGGATCTTTCCCTCTGTTAACCAACGTCTAATCGTTGTTTCTGAAACATTTAGCAATTCAGCAACATCTTTGATTTTCAGATCCATGCGTACACCTCAACGAGCAAGCTTCAGATAAAGTTTAATTAAAGACTTTTCATGCTATAATGTCAAACCTAACTGATGGAGGAGTTTATTACAATCGGAGAGCGATGGCTTATAAGCGGTCGATTCGAATATGAGGAAACTGCTTGTAAAGAAGAAAAAGAAGCGATTAGAAAAAAGGTGGCTGTCTATCTAGCTAGTGCTCCTTCCCAGGAATTCGTTGCCCTTGGACTGCGTCAAAGCCCCGGGGTAACGAATTTCTGGGAAACAGCACTAGTGCTCTGTAAGTATTTTAATTTTTTTCAGATTTAGCAAGAGCGGGAATTATAAGAGAGATGACCTCTTCTTTAGAGCTTGCTCTTAAAAGGCTTTTTCTCTTTTCTTCGTCTTTAATCGATGCAGTGAGATGGGACAGGATCTTGAGGTATCTGGTCTGTTGGTCCACTGGTCCGCCAATCATAAAAATCAGCTTTACGGGAGCCTGATCTAATGAATGCCATTCAATTCCTTTTTTTCCTTTCTGGATCCCAATGGCAATAAAAAACTCCTGAAAGATAGGCAGTTTTGCGTGAGGAATCGCCACCCCCATTCCCACACCGGTAGAAACAATTGCTTCTCTCTTGAGGATCGCTTGATAGAATTCCTCTTCTTTGCTTATTTTTCCTTCTTCTTTTAAAGCACCTACTAATTCATAAAGGGTCTGATCTCGATCCAATGTGTTTAAAAAAGAGACTACCCCTTCTTCTAAAAGCTTAGAAAAATATCTACTTTCATCCTTTCTAAAAAGCTGATTAATGTGTTCCAGTATGACCAAAGCCTCCCTCCCCTCTTGCACTTATAGCAAGTACTTTTTCTTCCACAAACACAGCCTGATAAACGGGAGATAGAACTGCCTGAGCAATGCGCATATTCGGTGTAACTCTAAAACTCTCTTTTCCATGATTGATCAGGAGCACTTTAATTTCGCCCCGATAATCAGAATCGATCGTTCCTGGAGTATTTAGAACTGTGATCCCCTGCTGAAGGGCCAAGCCACTTCGAGGGCGGATCTGGATCTCAAACCCTTTTGGTACTTCAAATCGAAGGCCAGTGGGGATCAAAGCCCGTTCTCCAGGAGCAACAAAAACATCTTTATCTAAAAAAGCGTGGAGATCTGCTCCTGCTGCCTCTTCTGAAGCATAGTAGGGCAGTAGTGCTTTTTCCTCCTTTACAACGACAATCCTTTCCTTTTTCATTTTCCATCTACCTCTATTAATTAAGAAGGGGAGCTCTGTGCACTGGCAATAATTTCAATACTATTTCTCTCCCGTTCTTTTTTAGAAATTGTCATTAGTTCATCCAGATTTTTTATCCTTTTTTCTTTTCCTTGCTCTTTAACAAGAGGAGGATTATTCGTTAAAAATTCTAAGAAAAAGGCGAGCTTCTCTTTAAGCTCTTTTCTCCGCACAATACAATCCACCATCCCCTTCTCTAGTAAAAATTCAGATTTTTGAGCCGAATCAGGCAATTTTTGCCGAATAGTTTGTTCTACTACCCGCGGGCCAGCAAAACCGATCAAAGCGTTTGGCTCCGCAATAATGAGATCTCCTAAAGAGGCAAACGAGGCGGTAACTCCCCCCGTAGTAGGATTTGTTAAAACAGAAAAGTAGGGAACACCCCGTTCACTTAACTTGGAAAGGGCCATCGAAGTCTTAGCCATCTGCATCAAGGAAAAAATCGATTCCTGCATTCGGGCTCCTCCTGAAGAAGAAATAATCACTAAAGGAATTTTTTTCTGAGATGCATATTCGATGAGCAAGGTGAGCCTCTCACCAACAACTGATCCCATAGATCCCCCCATAAAAGTAAAGTCGAGAACTCCTAAAGCAATGAGGATCCCTTTAATTGTAGCCGTTCCTGTCATCACGGCTTCACTCCGCCCCGCTTCTTTCTGGGCAGTAATGAGCCGCTCTGTATAAGGTTTCGAGTCTACGAAATGCAATGGATCTGTCGGAAAAAGATCAGCAAAAAGCTCTTGAAACGATTGTTCATCAGCTAGCAATTGGATTCTTTGAGGTGCAGATAAGCGGTAGTGGTGATCGCACTTTGGGCAGCAATTAGCATTCTCTTGAAGTTGGCTAGCGTGAATCATTTCCTCGCACTGAGTGCATTTTACCCAGCCGCTAAAGCCATCTTTTTTAGTTGATTCAACTTTAATCTTAGGCTTTTGAAAAAGTTTTAAAAATCCCATCAAAGCACCTACGTTTCCTCATTAAGGGACCGCAAAATAACAATGTGGACAGTTTTCTCCCCTTTATTATTTTATGATTCTTAACACCAAGGATAACATAATAAGAAGAATGAAAACAAGGAAAGGAGAAAGTTTTGTGAACTAAAATTTTATTTTATAGTTTGTAATAGGTCCAATCGCAGTAATTTTTTTATCCTTTGGAATCTCTCCATAAATTTTTTTAAACGCCTCCACAGTGGAAGGGCTAGTAAAAATGAGTTCCTCAAATAAATTTAGATCGACCTTTACCACTTCTTTTTTTATTTCAGTGTCATAAAGAAAACAGATCTGATGTCGAATCCTGCGATAACTAAAAAATCTTTGAATCGCCTTTCGAGAGAGAGAAGAACAGGGTAAAAAGAAATAGCTCCCTTCTAGATTGAGAGGAAGAAGCATTTTGACAAGCCCCTCTTGGGTTTCTTCTTCTGCAACTCTATTCATAGCAATGCCCCTCTTTTCTAATAACAACAAGGTCTCCAATGTCAAGGAGGTCTTTTTTCCAACAGCAAAAATCTCTTTTCCTTCCAGATCTTCCTTAGAAAATCCATAATGCTTCATCCCTTTAGCAAAAAGCTCTGCACTGCTTTTGCTTGTAAAAAGAATATGGGTATAATAGGGAATCTCTGCAAAGCTACTTTGGATTTCCAAAGAGGTCAAATCGCGAGCTTTAATCTCGATAAGGGGATGATGGACGATCTCCTGATTTCTTTTGAGAGTAGGGGGACCTAGTCCCAAATAAAGCACCTTCCCTCTCACTTTTATCTTTTTCCCTTCAGGTCAGGACTAAGTCGATTTGTCAAAAAGAAAAAAAAGAACATCGAAAGACAGACAATGGCAAGAGAAATAGGAAGAGACTTACTTTCATGTCCTTCGAATAAACTAATGAGAAAAACTGCAACTACTGCATGTGCCATGTTGATAAAGCTCATTGTAGCTGAAGCAGTAGAGCGATCGTGAAAATCGGCCAAGGCTAAAGTAGCTGCGTTGGAAAAGATTAGAGGCAAACCGAGGTAAACAAAAAAGAAAGGGAGATAAAAAGTATACAAATTGATCACCCCGTTTAAAAAGGTAAGGATAAAAGGAAAAGTCGCTACTGCTACAATCCCAAAACCAATTCTCATCACTCCCCTAGAAGAAAAAAAACTCGCTAGCTCGGCTGCGATAATATTTCCAAGAACATAACCTACCGAAATAATTAAACTCACAACTCCATAAAGAGCGGAACTGATTCCTAATTCATTGATCATAATTAGAGGAGCAGTGGCTGCAACAAGATAGAGTATGGCAGCTACATGACCCATTAAAATCGCATAGAGAAGGAGCCTCCGATCGGTAAAAGTATGCCGATATCTTTTTTTAATATGGCTTATTTTAAGAGCAAGAGGATCGAGATGTAAGGAAGTCTCTGGTAGTTTCCGACAAAGAAAATAGATCAGAAAAGTATAGAAAAGAAAAAAGTAGAAAGGGCTTTCCCATCCAAAAAACTTTACTAAAAAGCCCGCTACCATCATCGCTATAAAGGGAAGAACCGCAAAAGAGAGAACCACATAAGGAACTACTCTTCTCGCCTGGTCTTGGTAGTAAAAATCATTGATAATCGTAAAGGTAAGGGCCAGCCCTACACTCGAACCGAGCGCTGTAATCAAACGACCTATAAGGAGAAGAGGGAAAAAATGAAAAAATCCTGACAAAATGGTAAAAATTTCACCGATAATTGCTAAAGCCACTCCTAGATAAATCGCAATCTTGCGTCCATAACGATTTGCAATAGGCCCATATAGAAGCTGCCCCACCGCATATCCTACCAAAAAAAGGATCATGGTGAGCTGTCCCACTCCATCTGAAATCTGAAACTCTTTGATAATCAGAGGAAGCGCTGGAGTGAACATCAACGCCCCAATTGCTGGATAGGCAATCAGGAAGATCAGAATGAGAAGCTGCGGCTTTTTAGTTGCTAATTTATATTCGGTCGGCATGGGTTTTGAATTTTCCTTATTCATAACAGAAAATGGTTAAAAAGGAAACTTACTATAATCGTTCCATAATCGCTAAGCTATTTTGTAAATACACTCAATAGACTTCTTTTGAAACTCGCTTTGTTTGGAAAAATGGCGAGTTTCGAAAGAAGTCTATTATTTCGAAGCCCATGTTTTTAAACATGAGCGAGAAAAGAGCGCTCAAAGGTAGTACGTTAGACGATCCACTTTAGTAACTCACCTTACGCAAAAAGGAGAGATAGCAGACTAAAATAACTATCCTGCCTCCATTTAGTGGTGAAATTTCCGCCATCAAATGGTGACTTTGCCACAGAAACTCTCTACGGCGTTCTAGATTAGCGCTTTTGCAATACTTTAATTATGACACTTTTGCCTAATATCAATCTTTGAAAAAATCTCTTCCATCTCCCGGTCTTCATTGCGAGCTAAAACCACAAGTTTTCCCTGCAAAGGAGCAGTTTCCCCAGAAAGGGGAAGATAATTGAGATGGGTGAGCTGAAGGCGGATGAGAGCTGCTTTGGCTACTACAAGCCCCTCGATTTTTTCTTCTACTAAGGCTTCTATTCGCTTGTCGATTGTGCCACGCACTTCGATACAGCGAAGATCTTTTCTTATCTTACGTATCATTTGATCGCGCCGTTTTGAGGAGGAGCCGATGAGTGCTCCCTCTCTTAATTTTTCTAAACTGTCCCCTTCTTTCATGAGAAGAACATCAGAGGGATCTACTCCCCGAGTAAGGGCGACCATTTTGAGTCCATAAGGTAAAGGATCAGGGAGATCTTTGGCTGCGTGAATGCTAATGTGACAATTGTGGCTCAGCACAAGTGCATCGATCTCTTTGGTAAAAAAATCGGTTTTCTCAAGGTCGCGCAGAGAAGAAGTAAGGTCGAGATCTCCTTTTGAAAAAAGAAAAGTGGGAACAAACTGAAGAGAGGGGAAAAAAATACGGATCTCCTCTTCTACCTCTTTGGCCTGGGCTTTAGAAAGAAGAGAAGCGCGGCAGGCAACAGTAATGTTCATTTTTTCGTTAATGCAGAGTTAAGTAAAAGATCGATAGCTTCATCCACCCATCTCACACCAACAAGCTGGATCTCAGAGCTAATATTTTTCCCTATCCCTTGCATATTTTTAGAAGAGAGAAATGCCTCCTTAAATCCCATGTTGATCCCTTCTTTAAGTCGACTTTCAATCCGAGGAACACTCCGGACCTCTCCACCTAGGCCCACCTCTCCTATGGCAATCGTATGAGGAGATACAGCTTTTCCCAAATAGGAGGAGGCAATTGCTAGAACAATGGCAAGATCAATTGCTGGTTCTGAGATTTTTATTCCCCCTGCAATCGATACAAAAACATCGAGGGAGTGGAGCTGATAAGCCATTTTCTTTTCCAATACAGCGAGAAGAAGGGTCAAACGCTTCGGATCCAATCCGGCAGAGCGGCGAGATGAAGTGGCAAAGGAGGAAGGGGCCACCAGCGCCTGCACCTCGACTAAAATAGGACGTGTTCCTTCAATGGTAGGAATAATCACTGAGCCTGGAGCTCCTTTTACCCTTTCTTCTAAAAAGACTTGAGAAGGATTAAGAACCTCTTTCAGCCCTTTTTCATCCATCTGAAATAGGGCAACATCATCAGTTGGACCAAATCGGTTTTTAATCGATCGGATAAGGCGCACCCCATGCTCCCGATCTCCTTCAAACTCAAACACTCCATCGACAATATGTTCCAAAACCCGCGGTCCAGCAATATCACCGCTCTTGGTCACGTGACCTATCAAAAAAGTGGTGATATTCTGCCCTTTGGCAAGATGCATACATTCCATGGCAATTTCCTTCACCTGAGTGACCGATCCAGGAGAGGAAGGTATTTCTCCTTTGTAGACGATTTGCACCGAATCGATAATGAGAATATCAGGTTTTAGCTCTTGAATACTGATAAGAATTTGTGAAAAGAGGATTTCGCTGTAAAGGTAGAGCCTTTCACTTGAAATGCCAAGCCGCTTTGCACGCATAGAGGTCTGCTCTACAGATTCTTCTCCACAGACATAAAGAACAACAAGTCCTTGATCAGCAAATTGTTTCGAGAGCTGGAGCAGGAGGGTGGATTTCCCAACGCCTGGTTCTCCCCCAATAAGGTTGAGAGAACCTATTACAATCCCTCCTCCGACCAATCGGTCAAATTCTTGGTAGCCTGTTTTAATTCGGTAGAGAGGATCAGAAGAGACTTCTTGGATGAGAAGAGGTTTTTCACTTCTCCTAAGTTTAGCTTCAAAGCGAGAAGAAATCTCCTCTACTATTTTCTCCTCTTTAAACGTATTCCAACTTTTACAAATAGTGCAGCTTCCTGACCATTTAAGTTGTTTATGACCACATTCTTCACAGACCCAAGAAATTTTCTGTTTCAATCGATCTTTTTTTCTCCCCTTTCCATTTTTTTTAAAGCTGTTTCAGCCGCTTTTTGCTCTCCCTCTTTTTTTGAAGATCCTAGACCTCTGCCTAGTTCCTTTCCCTCTAACAGGACGATAACATGGAAAACCTTACTATGATCGGGTCCCTCAGCTTTGATTACTTCATAAACGGGAGATTTTTGAGTGGTTTTTTGAAAAAACTCCTGCAGTTCTGCTTTATAATTGCGCAGCGGGTCGCCAATGATACGAAGAATCTCCTCTTTAAAATGGAGAAAGAAAAAATGACGCGCCGGATGGTATCCCCCATCGAGGTAGATAGCCCCCAAAAGAGCTTCAAAAAAATCGGCCAAAATGCTCCTTCTTCCCTTTCCTTGATTCATCGCCTCTCCTTTTCCTAGGAGAAGGTAGGAACTCAAAGAAAGTTTATCAAGATATTGGCTACATGCTACCGCTTCAACCAAACGAGAACGAAGATAGGAAAGTTCTCCCTCTCGATGATTAGGGAGATGAAGATAGAGAAATTCGCTGACAAGAAGCCCTAAAATCGCATCCCCTAAAAACTCTAACCTCTCATTATGTCCACTCACCATTCGATGCTCATTGGCATAGGAGCGATGCACAAAGGCAAGAGCAAGATGAGTTTTTTCTTTAAAACTGTAGCCGATTTTAGTTTCGATCTTCCCGATTTCCCTTTGTAACTTTTCGAAGGATTCCATAAAACAACCTGGGAAAATTCTTTCCATTCGATTAAACTAAACGGACCTGCTCAATTTTGCGAGCAGTTGCAGTGTAGCAATTTGAATAGATAATTAGAAGAGTCATTTCTTTATGGGAAAATTCACCCTTCATGCCGCTCATACCAATTTTTTTCAAAAACACCGCTTTTTAGAATTAGAGGAGCTCCTTTCAGAAGAGGAAGTAGAGACTCTAAAAGAAGAGTGTACTCACACCCTTGCTAGCCGCTTGCATCTCTCCCCTACAGCGCTCTTGAGACGGGACCAGAAAACCCTCTATCTTGCTGGAAGAGATCTTTGGAGGGAAAACTCCCGAATCCAAAAAATTATTTTTCATTCCCACTTAGCAAAACTCGCCTCCCTTTTAACCAAAAAAAGACCTTTAAGAATTGTCTATGACCAACTTTTTTTTTCCCCTAGATCAGAACAGGAAAAGAATTTTTTTCCCCTTTTCAACCACAAAAATTCTTTAGAGCAAATAAGTTGTTTTCAGGGACTGGTGTGCGGTCTTTTTCTAAAACTCGATTTTTCTCTTAATGAGAGCAAAAATAGCCCTATGTCCCTTATAGAAGAAACCTCCTCTATTAATCCTATTCCACATAAAAAGGGAAGTGCGATTTTCTTTCGTCCCGACCTCACCCTTTCTCTTGATGAACTCTTCTCTTCTCATCCCTTTCAACTCCTCATCGCTTATGGCGATGAAAATTCCCTGTATATGAGAGAAGATAGAGACCCTTTGACCCACTCTCTTAAAAAGTTAGGCTACTCTTTTGGAGATAAGCTGAAAAATGAGACCCATCCTTTCCTCTATCAAGGAATGTAACAACTACTTAGAAAGTGGCGAAAAATGTTCTCAAAAACCCTTCATTTTCGAGTTTTGAGACATTTTCTTATACCAAGCACGCTTAAAAATTGCAGTTTTAAGCGTGCTTGGTATGATGTGTTTTCTGTTTACTTCGATTTTTCATAAATGATAGATTGGAGCAATCAGCATAAACAAGGCAAACAAATGAAGATGAAAACGAAACCTAAAGCAATTGTTTTTCTAGCTCTTCTTTCTCTTTCCGGATGTGCCGATACAAAGCACACCACTCATCTTGACTACTATCCTCCGAAAGAGATGCAAGGAATGTTAAAAACTCCAAACGCCCAAGGCATTCTGGTCTCTATTCAGTGCAAAGACAGTCGAGTAAATAAAGAGGAGCAAAATCTTTACCTCCCTTTTCTTCAGGAAGAAATTCAACCTTTTGTAGAAAACAGCTTTATGGCAGAACTTCTCAACCGAGGATTTAAGATAGATAAAAAGGGAATGAATATTGAAATTGAGGTAGTAAAATTCTCCAGCAATTATACTCGCAAGTTATTTACAGGAGAAATCTCTGCTGAAGTGATTCTCAATGTGGTCATCAAAGATAAGAAAGGAAGAGCGATCTTTTCTAAGCCTGTGATGGGGACTGCAACATTAGGAGCAGTGCTTTTCCAAAATGAAAAAGATGTCATCATGACACTGAATAAAGCATTTGCTCAGGCTGTGCAACATGCAATCAACGATGAAGAATTTATCTGCACTCTTCTGGAGTAGTGGGAAAAAGCCCATGGAAGACAAATACCTTTTTTATCAAAAAGCACTAGAAAAAAAACGGGAACAAAAAGAATTTCATCAACTCCGTTGCCTTCTTCCTCTAGAAGAGCGAGATCTTTCTCAAGGAGAAAAGGCTTTAAACTTCTCTTCAAGCGATGTTCTCGGTTTGTCTCAACATCCTTTCATCAAAAAAACAGCGATTAAATATGTGCTAGAATGGGGTGCAGGCACTACCCCCTCCCGGCTAGTTACTGGCCACATAGAATGTCATCGGCAAGTAGAGGAAAAACTAGCTACACTGCTCGGAAAAGAAACTGTCTCCCTTTTCCCTTCTCCCTATTTAATTCATGAAATGACCCTCTCCACTATTGCTAACCGGCGTTCCTTGCTCTTTGTCGATCGCTCATGTCACTTGGGATTAATGAAAGCAGCTAAGATGAGTCAAGGAAAGATGCTCCTTTACGAACACAATGATATGCAGCAACTAAAAGCTCTTTTAGAAAAAAACAAGATGACCCCTGCCTCTGCCAAGCTCATTATTTCAGAGACCCTCTTTGGGTTTGATGGAACAGAATGTGATATGAAAACCTTAGATAAGTTAGCAAGCGAGTACCAAGCCCTTCTTTATCTCGATGATTGCAATGCAGTAGGGATCCTTGGCAAATGTGGGATGGGGCTAGCAGCTCAAAGACAAGGAAGTGATCTTGTCGTCGGAGCCTTTGGCAAAGCATCTGGCTCTTTTGGCGCTTACTTAGCAACTCCAAAAATCATTCGCAACTATCTCATGGCCTTCAATCCGCAGCTCCAGGAAATCACTCTCCTTCCTCCTGCTGTTTTAGGAGCGATCGACGCTGTCCTTGAGCTCATTCCTGATATGCAACAAGAAAGGAATGCAGTGTTAGAAAACAGCGAGAAACTTCGTCTTCATCTTCAAGAAGAGGGATGGAATGTTTCTTCAACTCCTTCACAGTTTTTGCTGCTTCAAAATCTTTCTGAAGAGGAATTTGCAAAATGCAGCCGTTTTCTTGCTCGTGAAAACATTTCAGCTACCCTGTTTCCTTACGGGGCTCTCCACCATGTTGAAGGAAAGATCAGAATTGCCCTTACAGCTTTACATACAGAAAAAGAACTTACCTCTCTTCTTAGCGCATTAAAGAAGTTGAGAAAAGAGCTCTTAGAAGAAGTTTACAAGGTTCATTGATTTATACCATTTATCAAAAATAACTTTGTATTTCAGCTGCGTCAAAGCTGCCGGGATTTA
>JACPWA010000138.1:0-2222 GCA_016191565.1 Simkania negevensis
AAAAAGATAACCGTAGAATTGGAATTTTAATTCCTTTAAAGTCACAAGAAGCGCACAGAAACTCATTTGGACGGTCAAAGCAAACATATACAGCCATATCCAATGGTTAATCTCTTTAAATGTTTGCTTAAAAATTTCTTTCGAAGAAGAATCAAAAAAGTAGATAAGAGCATCAGGGAAGAGTATCAGAGGAAGGCTAAGTATTGCTGTGATCAGTGCAGTATAAATAATAAATGAACGACAAAGCCTCCACACTTCTGATTCTTTTTCTGCCCCGATTAAATTAGAGGCAATCGTTAAAGTAGCTCTATAAATCCCGTTTGTAATAAAAACTAAGAAAATGATTATCGTTCCACCTATCGTAAGAACATCCAAATATCTACCGCCCTTTCTAGTCATAATATAACAATTAGCAACCCAACATATCTTTCCAGACAAGTACCCAAAAGCACGTACCAGTCCGGGGGACATATAATGCCATAAAATAATAGGGGAAAATCGCCAAAAGTCAGTTCTATAAGTTTCTCGGTTTTTTCTAGTCAAAAAAGCGCCAAAAAAAACACAGCAAACCACCCCCAAACTTATACATTTTGCAAGAGCTGCTCCTTTGGCTCCTAAAGCTGGAATCATTCCGTCTATCCCAAAAATCAACAACCAACCTAAGAGTAAATGCAGAGCATAGCTTGCTAGCATTAAGCTTGTAACAAGCAAGGTTTTTCCTCTTCCAAGATAAAATGAAGAAAGTGCAGCATTTAAAGGAAATAGAAAGTTTCCTAAAGAGAGAATCATAAAATACTCAACTCCGACTCTTTCTATAATAGTGCCCTTAAAGTACCAGGAAGAAGCCAGATAACTGAGCGGAAGTGTAACCAAAAAAGAGAAAAAAGAAAACCATATCAACTGCCAAACACAAGGTCCTATTCGTCTATACTCACGGCTCCCTTGATAAAATCCTACAAATACCTGGGCCATCATTCCAATGACAACGCATGGAGACTGAAAGATAGTTGCTAAGTAGCTCGCATTTAAGGATCCATGAACAGCATCCATCGAATGGTAGGAAAGAAAAGTTCTTTCAATAAACGAAGCAAGGGCTTCACAAAACAAAAAGAACATTAACGGTACAGAAAGCCGTATTAATGTTCTTAAATCGCCTTTTATAACAGGCTTGGAAACCCCCTCCATGCTGTTTAAGCACTTGTTAAAGGTGTGCAAGAGCGGAGATCACAGTGCATCATCATAGAGATAAGCTTACTTATATCTTGTGAGATAGCTTCTTGTAGACTACCTTGCCCTCCGTTGCGGTAATACCACCCTTTCCGGTCAAACTCTAGGGCGAAAAACTGATGCTTAATGGAGCCCCCTTCTTTGACAAAAGAGATAAAATAAAAATGCTCTTTTTCGCCCGAGCGAAGAAGATAAGTAAAAGCGTTTTTATCTCTTAAAAGTTTTTCCGATTCGGCCTCGGAAATATTAGAATGCCATGCAGGATGGGTTTGGATTTGCTCTTGATTCCTTTGGGCCCATTCAAGGATAGCACGCTCAGTCAATGCGCTATTGATTCTGGTCATATTAAGTATCCTCCTTAATAAAAATAAGTGAGTTAAACTGCAAATGCGATAATAGCGATTTAAAAAATTAAATGAAAGCTCAGGTTCCTTGCTTGCTTCTTTAAGAGTTAAAATTTCTCTATCTATTTGCTTTATAACACATTATCATTTTGGACTTACAGAAAGGAGATTTGTGCTTGTAATTAAAGAGGATTGGCCATAAAATTTATTGATTAACGCTAACAACCTTACTTATAAAATATGATACTCGCTAAATTAAAAAAGAAGTTTTCTAGTAAGAAAGATTTTTCTGCTGAGAAGAAAAAAATGGCCGCAAAAGCTGCCTCCTTAAAAAAAGTGAGCAAGCCAAGCACGAAAGAACTTTCTTCTAAGAAAGCGCTTCTTAATAAAAAAATTCTTAGCAAAGCAACCCGCCCCTCGCAAACAAAGGATAGCTCCCGCGTTCTCACCGCTGAGGGATGGAATAGACGCCACTGATCCTTGCTGAATTTCAAGGGTTTTGATAGCTTCTATAGCAAATCAAAATATTCCAAAAGAAGAGGTAGCTCACATATGAATTTAAAAGGGAAAAAAGCCTTTATTGCAGGAATTGGTGATGATCAAGGCTATTGGTGGGCTATTGCTAAAGCACTTGCTCAGGCAGGAGCTACT
>JACPWA010000138.1:2240-4020 GCA_016191565.1 Simkania negevensis
CCTCTTGGGAAGGGGGTAAATTTGACCAGTCGCGCCGCCTTCCTGATGACTCTCTCTTTACCTATGCCAAAGTCTATCCGATGGATGCTTCTTTCGATACTCCAGAAGATGTTCCAGCGGATGTCAAAGAAAATAAGCGCTACAAACAATACGAGCATTACACTGTCTCAGAAGTAGCAGCCAAAGTTTCTGAAGACTTTGGAAAAATCGACATCCTGGTCCACTCACTAGCCAACGGCCCAGAAGTAAAAAAACCGCTTTTAGAAACCTCCCGCCAAGGCTATCTTGCTGCTCTTAGCGCCTCCTCCTATTCTTTTGTAAGCCTTATCAAACATTTTGGCCCTTACATGAATCCAGGAAGCTCTGCCCTTACTTTAAGCTATATTGCCTCTGAAAGAGCGGTCCCTGGGTATGGTGGAGGAATGAGCTCTGCTAAAGCTGCCCTTGAAAGTGATACCCGAACCCTGGCTTGGGAGGCGGGACGGTTATGGGGCATGCGGATCAATGCAATCTCTGCAGGAGCCTTAGGAAGTCGTGCGGCAAGAGCCATCGGCTTTATTGGAGCTATGATCGAGTATGCCCATCAAAATGCCCCTCTTGCCAAAGAACTCAAAGCAGAAGAGGTAGGCGCTGCAGCAACTTTTCTCCTCTCTCCCCTAGCCTCTGCTATTACTGGAGTGACCCTGTATGTTGATAACGGGCTCCATGCAATGGGAATAGCAACAGACAGCCCTTCTCTTGCAGCAAAAGAAAGTGTGCTTCAAGAAGTTTAGTTTTTTTGTAAAAACTCTATGGCTTGCTTTAATCCTTCCACCATCCCATTTTTCTCTACAGGAGGGGCAATAATGTCTGCTTTCCCCTTCACTAGGTCAGGGGCATTTTCCATGGCAATTGTAATATCCCCAAGAGGAAGAAAAGTCAAATCATTAAGATCGTCCCCCCCTGTAATTAAAGGGCGGGATAAATCATACTTTTCCATAAGGTAACAAGCTGCTTTTCCTTTATTCGCATCCTTATCAGTGATTAAGAGGATCGATTTGCTTTCATCTATCGGATCTCGAATAATACTTGTTTCCATGTCTGAAAGCTCTTTTAGGTTTCTTTCAATTTTTTTTAGCTTACTTACAGGCCCAAATGCTTTAATGAGGGGAAAGGAAGCAATCGGGAGATCTCGATAAGTAGTAACCGGATACCAGGGCTGAGGGCTAAGCTTCATTAAAAGGTCAAAATAGGCATGCATCTCCTCAGAAAATTGATCAGGCCGAAAGTAGCAAAAATCGCCAAGCTTATGTCCTGCATAAATCAAAAAATCTTCCTCTCCCCCTTCGTAGGCTTTTTCAATGATCGAAAGAGATTCAATCCCGAGATAATGCTCAGACAGAAGCTTATTATCGGGCATATGAAAAAGATCTGCCCCATTTTGCACCGCTAAAAAATAGGGAAAAGAAAGCTGCCTCAGAGACATCATAGCAAAAGAAAACGACCTACCCGTAAGGAAAACCAGTTTCCACCCCTTTTTTTCAAGCTCTGCCAAATAATCCCTCATTTTCTCAGAAATCATATGGGTGGCGTCGGCTATCGTTCCATCAATATCGAGGGCAATAGTTCCTTTGCTTCGCAACTTGCTCATTTTTGTTTTGTTTTTTTATATTTAAATTTCTTTGTTTTTACCTTTTTTACCATCTTTAAATCTATCTTTTTTCGATCATGCAAATTTCATATTATATTCGATAGGATAAACTATACTTAAATGACCTTATTTCTTAAGCGCGATTAGAAA
>JACPWA010000013.1 GCA_016191565.1 Simkania negevensis
CTCGTCGTAATTTTCTAGAAGGTTGGATTTCCAATCGAGCAAGTAATAAAACCCCTGATGGAAAAACACTAGATCGATAAATCCTTTCATCATTTCTGTGGAGGAAAGGGGATGAAAAAATTCCACCTCGGGATGGAGCGACTGAGGAGGGATCTCTTCTAGAGTAAATAGCCCTTGAGGAGAAGGGAGAGGTGTTTTAAAGGAGTTTTCGAGGAGAGCAGTAATCTGCTCTTTAAAAGAGCGCAAGGGAGAAAATCTAAGTTCAGATTCGACTAAAAAGTCGATCTCCTTTTTTTGATAAGGAAAAGTGAGAGCTTCTTCTATGATTTTTTCTAAAAGGGAATGCAGGAGATGCCCTGTTTCTATTCCAGGGGGGAGATCGGTAGGAAGAAGTTTCTTTTTGGTAAAAGAAGGGGAGCTAGTATGTGTGGTAAGGGAAGAAAAGGAGTGAAGAAAAAGGGGAGGAAAAAAGAAAGAAGAGGAAGAGGGAGGCTGGAGCTCTGGAAGAGAAGAAACGATCTGATTTTCTAAACTAGTTGTTTCTTTTATTATCTCTTCATAAGAAGCGCCGATTTGCTTAAGAGTTTGTTCTAAGGGAAAAGAGAATTTACTGAGGAGAAGCTCCATAGGGGAGAGAGCAGAAAGAGGCAGCTTTTCCTTATCAGAAGCATTGAGGAGAAGAGGGACGTAGAGTCTTTTTTTGGCCCTTGTGAGAGCAACATAGAGCTGTCTTA
The DNA here is from genome assembly GCA_016191565.1 of Simkania negevensis. Lineage (GTDB taxonomy): Bacteria > Chlamydiota > Chlamydiia > Chlamydiales > Simkaniaceae > Simkania_A > Simkania_A negevensis_A. The sequence goes on from JACPWA010000013.1 coordinate 735, forward strand.
GCTTCTCTCCTTGCTGACTTTTTAAAGCTTTTTGCCATTCTTCCCCCTCTTCTTTATTCACAAAACCAGGTGACTTGCGATATAGAAGCCATTTTTTCTTATGCCTGACCAAAGGGTCAATTTCTATATGTCGACTGGCAAGTCCGAGAGCAAACACAATTTCAAATTCTAGCCCTTTGCTCTTATGAATAGTGGAAATGGTAACCCCTTCTTCATGAGAGAGCTGTTCTTTTTTCCCTTTTTCCTTTTCTTCCTTACTGAGGCTTTCTAAAAATACAATCAAATCAAAGGGAGAGGCTTGCGTGGCAGCATGTTGATCGATCAAGAGGGAGGAGAGTTTTCTTAGATCGGCAAAAGCTTCGATCTCTTTTTTTTCTAAAAGGTGAAGGGAAAGGCTTTTTTGAAAGATCCAGTTCTCATTCCAGATCTGATCCATCACTTGTAGGAGCCCTTCCTTATGAAAGAGATAGTGGAGCTGATGAAAAAAAGCGAGGTAGGGAGGAGCAAGGGTCTCATTTTTTAGCTCCTGGTGGGAAAGATTAAAAAGGGGGTGGGAGAGAAGCTTTTGGAGTTCTTTGAGATCGGAGGGAAAGGCAAGAAGTTTTATCAAAGAAAGAAACAGAGAAAAGGAAGGGGCTTCTTCAATCGATTCTTGCGCAGTCGATTGGGTGGGAATTCCCTCTTTTTCTAAAAACTGTTTTAACCGCCTTCCTTGGTAGCGATCTTTAACAAGGATGGCAAAATCAGAAAAAGGGAAGGCATGTGTTTTCCTAAGAGCATGGATCTCACGGGCGATAAAATGAAAAAAAAAGGGATTTTCTTTTCCTTTCTCTTTCTTTCCCATAAAGAAATGAACTGGTTTTTTTTTATCATAAAAAGAGGTGCTTACAGCCCCTTCTTTTTTTTTCACGGGAAGGTATTCGATTGTGAGGGGGTGATCCCCAAGAGAGAGCCACTCTCCTAGGGTTTCTTTAGAAAAGAGACGATTGAGTATTTCAAGGAGCTTTGGCTCTGAGCGGTAGTTTATGTCTAAAAATGCTTTGTTTTTCACTTCTTCAGCTGCTTTTAAATAGGTAAAGAGATCTGCATTTCTAAATGAGTAGATTGATTGCTTTGGATCGCCAATCAGATAAAAAGAGGGAAGAGGAGAGAGGGGATCGAGAAAAAGAGAGCGAAAAATCTCCCACTGTAGAGGATCAGTATCTTGAAACTCATCGATAAGCGCTGCTCGATATCTGGTTTGCAGTTTTTTTAAAAAAGGAGGATATTGGAGTGCTTTGGCCATCTGTTTAATCAGATCATCAGGGGTCAAAATTTCTTCGAGGGATTTCATTTTTTTTATCTGCTCTCTTGCTTCTGCAGCGATCCGAAATAGGGTATGGGTCGGCTGCTGTCCTTCTTGAATGATTGGAAGAAGAAGGGCTCTGATCTGATGCAAGGGGAGAAGTATAGAAGGAGGAGGGGGCTCTTTCCTTTTTTTTAAATTTTCCTCTGCTAAAAGTTCTAAAAAGGAGGGAGAGTCTTCTAAAAGAAGGTCGAATTGCTCTGCATCGATTTTTTTTGTTTCAAGAGAAGCAGCGAGTATTTTAATTTGTTTTTCTATCTCAAAATGCAGTTTTCCTTCTCGATTGGTCATCTGGTTAAAGTAGGGGATGATTTCGAGAAAGTTTGGAGAAAGGGGAGATATCTGGAGAGCATCTTGAAACATTTTAAGTAAGGTGCTGAAGTCAGGAAGGGAGGGGAGGAGACCTTCTTGTTCTATCAAGGTGAGAAGTTTTTGTTCGAGGTTTTTTATTTCTCCTCCCATATTCTTGAGAAGAAGAGCAATCTGAGAAGGGCTATAGGAAAAGGGAGAAAGAGAGGTTGTAAGAAAATCGCGTATCTCTTGCAATAAAACCTCTTTTGAAAACTGCTGCTCCTGATGGCTATGGAGGAAAGCAATCTTCCCTTCGAAGGCATACTCGCTGAGCATCTTTTGGCAAAAGCCGTGGATGGTAAAAATCTGCATCTGATCGAGAAAAGCAAGTGCTCTTTCTAAATAAAAGAGGGCGCGGCTTTTTCTTTCTTCTCCTCCACTGCGTAGAGCTTCTATATAAGGGAAAGGAGAAGGGTTATTACTTTGTAAAAGATGAAAAAGCTGCTCTAGATTTTCTTTGATTCTCACTTTAAGTTCCCGAGTGGCAGCCCTTGTAAAGGTCACTACTAAAATTTCCTCAACCAAAAAAGGGAGAGGGGGCTCTTCAGTGAGAAGCATCTGAGCAAACAAATGCTTTAGAGCAAAGGTTTTTCCTGTCCCTGCCGAGGCTTCAAGAATGTGGTGGCCCAAAAGAGGGGCCTCTTTTTCTAAGCAATTAAAGTGAGACATATTAGATTAGCCCTCTTTCAGACTCCGTTTGTTTGCTAAAACTACAATTTTACTGATGCTTGGTATAAAACGCGCCATTTTTTCAAACGAAAGTGCATTGTAAAAGAACTCTATCCTGTTATCATCCGTGGTTGACAAGAGGATGTCAAGAGAGCTCGTTGAAAATTTCCCAAAACCTTATGATCAAACTCTTTTAGAGGAAAAGAATGAAATCGGAAAACCCCTTTTGCAGTGAATTAGTCGAGCAGGGGCTCTTGCAGCTATCTGATCTGATCTTTGCTAAAAACCTTGTGAAAGAAAACCAACTTGCTTTTATGACCCTTCTTTTTGCTTTTACCCGCCTTGGTCATCTCTGCATGGAGATAGGAGAGAAGATCTTTCCTAGTTTATCTGAGCTTGGAGGCAATGAAGGGCAGCTAAAGAGATTGGAGGAGGAGGTGCGAAGAGCAGAAGAAGAGCTTCCTCCTGATTTAGTCGAAAAGCTCTCCCTTCAGCAGATGAGATTTGAAAAGCCGGTGGGGAGGTGGAACAATCGCTACTATTTGCAGAGAAGCTGGGTACTAGAATCGAACGTGGTGAAAGAACTAGAAAGGCTTTTAAAAAGAGACCTCTCCGCTGTAAAACCGCTTTACATTGAAAAGGTCGAAGGAGTGAACCAAGAGCAGGAGGAAGCGATAAAAAAAATACTGCTGCAGCATTTCTCTCTTCTTATTGGCGGTCCTGGCACTGGGAAAACCTATACAATTACACGTCTCGTAGAGCTTTTTTTAAAAGAAGAGGAGGGGAGGGTGCTTATTGCTGCGCCCACAGGGAAAGCAGCAGCAGAGCTTAAGAGTAGATTTGAAACATTTCCAGAAAAGCGACTTCAGATTGGAACGTTGCATGCCCTTCTTGGGGTCAGGGAGTTTGCCGACCTGGTTTATAGCCTCCCTTTCTTAAGTGAGCAACTGATTATCATTGATGAGTGTTCGATGATTGATGTCGCTCTTTGGGGAGCCCTTCTTCGGGCTATTCGAGGAGGATCGAGGGTGGTGCTTGTAGGGGATCCTAACCAGCTTCCTCCCGTAGAAACAGGAACTCTTTATAAAGAGCTTGCAACTTTTTTTAAAGAAAAAATGAGCTCCTCTTTGGTCTCTTTAGAGCAGTGCATGCGGATAGAAAGCAGAGAAATCCTTGCCTTAGCAGCTGAAGTAAAACAGGGGAACATTTCTCCTTCTTTTTTTGCTGGAAAAGAAGAGAGCAATCTTTCCTACTATGATCTTAAGGAAGTTTCTTTCGATCTTCAACAATTTAGCTCTTATTTTCCTAGACCTTCAGCAAAAATCCTTGAGCCTCTCCTTCTTTTTAAAGAAAGAAAGCGATTTCAAGTTCTTTCCTCTTTAAAAAATGGTCCTTACGGGATGGAAGAGATCAATCGCTTTTTTTGGGAACTTTATAGCTCAGAGTGGAAAGAAGGAGATCTTTGGGCTGTTCCAATCATCATCACCAAAACAAGTTATTCGCTTAGTCTAATCAATGGAGAAATTGGATTTTTGCTGAAAAAATCCCCTTTCTTCTCTCTAGATGCTAGAGAAGAGGCGATATTTTTAGATGGAGAAAAAGATGGAAAAGTGCGCACTTTGCTTGCCGCTCTTTTGCCCCCTTTTTCTCTTGCTTATGCTCTTTCTGTACATAAAAGCCAGGGAAGTGAGTATGAAAGGGTGGCTCTCTTTCTTCCAGAAGGGTCAGAAGTATTTGGGCGGGAAATTCTCTATACAGGGATTACTCGAGCTAGAAAAAAATTAGAAATCATTGGAGAAAAAGGAGTGATTGAAAAATGCTTACAAAAAACCTCAGAAAAATTTTCTGGTATTGGACAAAGGCTTCAAAGTGGGAGGTAGCACTACTTTTTTCTCTTTTCTTCTTTCACGTTCTTTCCGCTTTAGAACCTTCCACTTTGCAAAAACAGATCGAAGAGATTTTACAAAATAGTGCTTTTGATGAACATGTGGGAGTAGAGATTTTTTCTTTAAGCAAAGGAAAAGTCCTGTATCAGAAAAACTCTCAGCATCGGTTTATCCCCTCAAGCAGTATTAAGCTGTTTGTGGCCGCCGCTGCTCTTGATCTTTTAGGGGCAGAGTTTACCTTTCAGACGAAACTTTTTTCCGATGGGAAAATTGCGGAAGGGAAACTGGAAGGAGATCTTTATCTTGTAGGGGGAGGGGATCCCTCGCTTTTGGCTGTAGATCTAGAAGAGCTTGCCTCTCAGCTCAAGAAAAAAGGGATTGAAAAGATCGAGGGAGATCTTTTCTTCGATCTCTCTCTCTTTGATCAGGTTTCACAAGGACCTGGCTGGATGTGGGATGAAGAGCCCGCCTTTTGGTGCGCTCCCCTTTCGCCTCTCAATGTAGAGCATAATTGCGTAGAAATTACCATTCACCCGCGCGGTGAGGATCATCAACACTCTTTGCTATCTTTTGCCCCCTCTTGTGATTATGTAGATGTAAAAAATGAACTTCAGGTTCAGGTAGGAAAGAAGGGGAAAGATTTTAAGATCGCTTTAAAAAAGGGGGAGAAAAAAACGGTGTTTCAGGTGCAAGGAAAAATCGGTTCCCTTCATGAAACTGTTTCTACCAAGATGCCTGTAAAAAAGCCTGGCCAATATACCGCTTCCCTTTTTCGCTTTTTTTTAAAGAAGAAAGGGATCCTTTTTTCAGGAAAGACAAGAATGAAAGCTCTATCCAAAAATGCCACCCTTCTTGCTATGCATCATTCTCCGCCGCTCAAAGAGCTTTTAAAAAGTGTGTTAAAAGAATCTGATAACTTATATGCCAATGTTCTCTTTAAGTTTTTAGGAATGAAAAAGTTTGGCAGACCAGGTACATGGGAAAAAGGGGGGCGTGCTACTTTGGACTTTCTCAGCAAAAGGGCAGGATTGGATACAAAAGAAATGGTCATTGTTGATGGAGATGGAGAGTCGCGCTATAACTTAGTCTCTCCCCATCAGATGGTCACTTTCCTTCGCTGGGCGCATAAAAACTTTCCTTATGCTAAAGAATTTCAGGAGGCCTTACCTCGCAATGGAATCGATGGTACCCTTAAAGGGAGGTTAAAAAATGCTTCTCTTATCGGCAAACTTGCCGCAAAGACAGGAACAATGACTGGAAATAGTTCTCTTTGTGGGTTTATTCAAAGTGAAAAAGGAGAGGAGCTTGCTTTTGCTATTCTGATCGGAGGGTTTGTAAAGCGCTGCGCAGAGGTGAAAAGCGAGGTTGAAGATGCAATCTGCACTCTCCTTATAGAAAAAGAAAATGATTCTTAGTTGCTCACTTTGTGCAAGCATAGTACTTTTTTACTTACAAACAAAAATTTTATTGTGATAGAATCTCTTGAAAGCTAGAACTTGCTTTGAATAAACAGTAAGGATTGAGAATTATGAGCTTTCTTGTCAGTTTCAGCCAAGTTAACCCTAAATATGTTGTCAGACAGGATTTATGGTGTGTTTCACGCATGAATATTACCGGGAGCTTAACTAAAGGGGGCGCTTCTATCGTCGTAGAGGGAATCGACAAAGATGGACAGAGGTTTGTGCGTCAATTTGATATTAAGGTCAGGGTAGTAGAAGAAACGGTGCAGGATATTATTCAATCAAGTTTAGGCAAGTATCAGGGATATGTTTCAGAGATTAGGGAATCTGAGCGTTATAGTTATTTACCAGGGCCAGGGCCTAAGCCTGAAACTTGGTTGCGCGAGCCAGATAAAGTGGAAGCCATGATGGAGAATATTAGAGAGCAACGAAGAAAAGTAGAAGAAGGGGACATTTTTCGACTTCGGGTGGCAGGAGCATGGCAAAGTGGCTGTCTAAGGGGAAACAGTGCACATGATTGCCTTGCATGGACTGAAGAAAAACTTAAAATTGCCGCAGCGGGAAGCTGGCGCACAACTACTATAGAGTCCATTGAAGCTACTTCTGATTCTAGAGCACGATCCTGTATTATTTTATAGTTGTGTAGATGAGGGAAAGCGGAGGTGGTTCGCAATAACATCCTCTATGTCTATAAATACCTTAGTCTGTCTATTTGAGCAAAGAAAGCATCTCTTTGCAAGCCGGCAACATATCTAAAAGTGGAAGTTTTAGGGCCTTTGTTCAACTTAAGTTACTCGGCTTAAGCAAAAGGAGAGTTATACTAAATGTAAGAAATAAAATGACTAAATTAGTTAAATAAGATGTGATCGGATGTAATCTTTTCCCGCTTGGCAAACAAAATGTAAAATAACGGTCTCTGGGGAAATCCCATCTTGAGGGCGCCAATTGTACTTTGGGGGGAGAGTAGCGATTTTAAATTTCTCCTCAAAGAGGGTCTGAGATAAAACCTCTTGGTCTCCTAGAAAACGGTCGCTCTGGTAGTAAGCATTTTCTGCCCATTTTTTAATGACTGGAGATTTCCATTTAAAGCTAAGAACACCGCTATTATATAGAGGCTGGTTTGGGCTAAGAAGCCTCTTTTGCTCTACAAGCTTGACTGCCCGCTCCACCTCCAAGGCAATAGCAAACCCTTCCCCTTTTTCAGTATAGGGAAGAAGGGTTTCGATCTCTTGCAAAACTTGGCAATCAAGATCGATCCAAATCGTTCGATCATAAGGGGTTTTTAGAAAAGCAAAGGGTTTGGAGAACCACCCCTTTCGCGCTGTCCAAAGATCGCCAAAGTAGGTTGTTTCCCATAGCTGGGCGAGGTCAGGCGCGATTTTTTCTTTGGGGGCAGGGATCAGTTTAGGAGGGGAAAGGGAGATCAGATCCCCCTGTTTCTTGCACCAAATTTGAGCGCTTTTCGACATCCCAAAATCGATAAAAGTAACGGGGAGCTGATTTGTTTTTTTGTAATGCTCCCACCACCATTTTAACATCCACTCTTGGTTAAAGTCGCAGCCAGTAAGGACCCCATCACCTCCTTTGTGGTGTTTCTCCTGCCAGTCACATAAATGTTTATAGGAAGGCATATAGCATTACACCATCTATTACAGAACAACTGCATTTAAACGGTATTAGAAAGTGTCTCAAAACTCGAAAACGAAGAATTTTTGAGAACATTTTTCGTCATTTTCTTAGTTATTAAATGCAAAACACTCCTGAAAAATTCTCTCCTTGCCAAGAGCTCCAAGATAGTGAAGGATGACAGGCTTTTCTTCGCTTGGATGGTAGATAGGCCAATTGTACTTTCGGGAAAGCTCAGTGACAGTGAGCTTTTCTGTATAAAGAGTATGCAAAAGAAGATCTTCATCTGCCATAAATTCCTGATTTTTTAATCTGAGATTTTCTATCCATCTTTTTAGGATTGGGGAGGAGTGGAGAAAAGAAAATACTCCGGTATTATACACCTCCTGATCGGGAAGATAAAGACCAGCGATTGTGCCGCTTCTTATGTAAGAGGGATGCGCTTTTGCAATGGCAAATCCTTTCTCCTTTTCACAGGCGGTAAAGAGGGGAGTAAGGTCTCCTTGTATTTTTGCATCGAGATCAACCCAAATGCTTTTAGTAAAGGGGGTGCGAACTAGGCTCAGAGTTTTCTTTAAGGTAGCTTCTCTTGTTTTCCAAATGTTTCCGGGATAGACTCGCTCCCACATCTTCCATTTAAGCTTGGGGATCTCTTTTTGAGAAGCAAAGGGGAAGTCAAAATGAGTACAATCAATCACTGCACCTTTGGATTTACAATAAAGCTTGGCGCTTTCTGACATCCCAAAGTCGAAGAAAGCAACAGGGGCGCTGTTAAAACGTGAATAATTTTCCCACCACCACTTGAGAAACCATTCCTGGTTCTCATCACAGCCTGTTAAGATTCCATTATTCACTATGTGACTTAGGCGCTCTTTTGTCCGAGAAAAGCAACGCGTGATTTGACTCGAGCAGCTTTATTCTTTTTGTAAATTCCTCGTTTTACCCCTTTATCCATCAAAGCATAGACAACTTTAAGAGAGTGTTGTACCTTTTCTTTTTCACCCTGGGATAAAGCAACTTCAAATCCGCGAATCGCTGTGCGAATCCGCGATTTGAAAGCACTACTTCGAGCATTTTGGTGTACATTTTGCCTCATCCGCTTTACTGCAGTGGGGCATTTTTTATTTTTTTCTTCGTTTCCCTTTTCCTTAGTAGGTTTTTCTTCAGCCATAATGCCATCCTTAAATCTTTTGCTAGTATAACAATATGGAAAAATCATAATCTAAAGGGAATAATTCGTCAATTTTTAGGTTCTAATAAGAAAGGATGAAGCGATTAAACTTTTTTTTCCTAGGGTTAGCTCTAGCTGTTGGAGGAGTGCTTATTTGGAAGTCTGGTAAGTTTTTTTTAGAACTCTACCATTACTTCTCCCTTTCTCATCAACTCCCCATTGAGATTGAAAAGTGGGAGATTCAAGAAGAAAAAGGGGGAAAGTTTTACCTCTCTGCTTCTTATCAGTTTCTTGTGGGAGACCATCGCTTTAAAAAGACATATTGCTTTCCTAAGCCAGTCTATCTAAATGAATATTTAGCTAAAGATCATTTGGAAAAATGGAAAAAAGAGAAGTGGGAACTCTGGTATCAGCCCAAAAATCCGATAAATTCTTCTTTACAAAAACTCTTTCCTTTCAAAGAAGGGATCCATTTTCTCCTTACTTTGGGACTTTTCCTCTATTTTCTTTGGCTTAGATGGTACACAAGGCGATGGCATTGAAACCCACATTGAGCAGATCAGATGAGCGAAGAAATATTAGACATAATGTGATCGCGCCTTCTTAAGGAGGGAAGCGTGATGATTAAGATTAAAAAAAGGCTTACTCCAAAAACGGAGTATCATAAGATCTCCAATAAAACCACGGGATCGAAGTCCCAAAAACAAGGAGTAAGCC
>JACPWA010000244.1 GCA_016191565.1 Simkania negevensis
AGAAAAAAAATTGTGCTAAGCTCCGCCATCCTTTTTGTTTTCAGTGCTGGAGGACTTGCTTTTTCGAGCAGCCCCCTAGAAATGATTCTCTGGCGTTTTGTCGTTGGCTTTGCTATCGGGGTTTCTTCTGCTATGGCCCCTATTTATATTGCTGAGATCTCCCCTCGTTTTATGCGAGGCTCTTTAGTAAGCATTAACCAGCTCGCTATCACTATTGGGATCCTTTCTTCTTATCTGATAGGTCTCCTTTTTGTTGAAAGTGAAAACTGGAGAATGATGTTTGGCTTAGCCGCCTTGCCCGCCATTTTGCAATTTGGCGTGATGATTTTTTTCCCTGAAAGTCCAAGATGGCTCACCAGTAAGGAGAAAGTAAACGAAGCTTTTGCCACTTTAGAAAAATATCGAGGCAGTAGAGAAGATGCCCGCCTTGAAATCGAACATATTCAAAAAATGGAAAAAACTAAAGCTCCTCACTTTAGAGAACTTTTTAGAAAAGGAATTCGTTTAGCTCTCCTTGCAGGAGTCGGAGTGACCATCATTCAGCAAATTACCGGAATCAACACGATCATCTACTATGCCCCGACTATTTTTCAATTTGCTGGGTTTGAGAGCAATAAAGCCGCCATCCTCGCTACCACACTTGTCGGAACAATTAACGTTCTCATGACATTTGTCGCCATCTATCTCGTCGATAGAGTAGGTCGCAAGCCTCTTCTTCTACTTGGCCTTAGCGGAATGGTGCTTAGCCTCATTGTTCTAGGCATCGGCTTCCTATTCCCTACTACAGGGCATATTATTGGGATCGTTTCGATCCTCAGCGTCCTTACTTACGTTGCCTCCTTTGCTTATAGCCTCGGTCCGATTGGCTGGCTCCTCAATTCAGAAATTTATCCCCTCCATATTCGAGGAAGAGGGATGGGAGTAGCTACCTGCGCTAATTGGGCTTCTAACTTCATCATTACCCTTACCTTCCTCAATCTTGTTGAGCTTCTTGGCAAAGCAAACACTTTCTGGCTCTACGCAGTCGTCGGAATGTTAGGACTTTTATTTATTTGGAAAAAAGTGCCAGAAACTAAAGCGAAGTCTCTTGAAGAGATTGAAGATCTATGGAAAGAAAAAGAGCATTAGGGAGCGTTTTCAAAAGATTTCGGCGCTTAGGCTGATGTGAAAGTTCCCTAGTAAGACCTCGCAAAGACTACTCGCTGCCTACTCTTCCCTCCTGTGAAGGGGCAGATCCCTCCCTCTTTCTCCCCTTCTAAAGGGATACAGCGGATTGTTACACCAAGGTCTTTCTGCAACATCTCTTCCATCTTAAGATCCCCATCCCAATGACAGAGGGCAAACCCCACTTCCTCCTTTTGAAAGAACTGATAAAATGCCTCTTTAGAATCGATTGTGATGAGATGACTCCTTAAAAAGTGATTCGCTTTTTCAAAAAGACTTTTCTGCATGAGATCAAGTCTTTCTGTAATCTCTTGCAAAAGTTTTTCTTCGGAAATTTTTTCAAACTCCTTATGCCCCCGATCCCTTCTGACCATAGAAAGATAGCCCTGATCAAGCTCCCTTTTTCCAACCTCAATCCGCATAGGCACCCCCTTTTTGATCCAAGACCAGATCTTTTCTCCTGCTCTTCCTTCTCTCTGATCAAAGAGTACTTTAAGAGGCCCTCCATGATAGGAAACTTTCTCTAATTTCTCTTTGAGTTTTAGACAGTAAGAGAAGATCTCCCTCTGATCGCTTTCCTTGTGAATGAGAGGAATGATCACAAGCTGTGCAGAGGCAATGCGGGGAGGAAGAACAAGGCCATCATCATCGCCATGAGTCATGATCAACCCTCCGATCAAACGGGTGGTTACTCCCCAAGAGGTAGTCCATGCAAATTCTTTTTTCTCCTCTTTAGTGGTAAAAGAAATATGTGCTGCTTTAGAAAAGGTCTGTCCTAGAAAGTGGGAAGTGCCTCCTTGAAGCGCTTTTCCATCTTGCATCATCGCTTCAAAAGTAAAAGTGTTTTCAGCACCAGGAAACCTTTCCCTTTCCGACTTTTCCCCTTTAATTACCGGGATAGCAAGTACGTTTTGTACAAAATCAACATAGACATGAAGCATTTTAAGCGCTTCTTCTAATGCCTCCTCTCTGGTGGCATGTGCTGTATGCCCTTCTTGCCATAAAAATTCTGCTGTGCGCAAAAACATCCGGGGGCGCATCTCCCATCTCACCACATTAGCCCATTGGTTGATGAGCAGAGGAAGATCGCGATAAGAGGTGATCCACTGCGAGAACATTTCACCAATGATCATCTCTGAAGTGGGACGAACTACAAGAGGCTCCTCCAAAGGACTCGCTGGAATAAGTTTTCCCTCTTTTCCTTTCACTAGTCGATGGTGAGTGACCACGGCGCACTCTTTAGCAAATCCCTCGATATGTTTTGCTTCTCTTTCAAAAAAACTTAAAGGGATAAAGAGAGGAAAGTAGGCATTTTGGTGTCCTGTTTCTTTAATCTTCCGATCTAAAATCCTTTGTATATTTTCCCATATCGCATATCCCCAAGGTTTGATCACCATACAACCACGCACAGGTGCATGTTCTGCTAAATCTGCTGCTTTGATCACCTCTTGGTACCAGCTTGGATAATCCTCTTTTCGGGTAGGCGATATCGCTCTTTTTTCCTTTTCATTCATTTAGACCTCTTTCACAACCCCATTTGTTTGTTAAAACGACGATTTTTGCCACTTCTAAAAATCGATTTTTTCAGCCATGTATCCTCACATTGCCTTTAACCCACATTGAGCAGATGATATGACGAATAAACATAACCTTCTTGAAACAAAAACTTTATATTTCTTTGCTCATCTGATCTGCTCAATGTGGGTTTAAAATCATTTTTAAGACCTGCCTAAAACGCGCCATTTTTTTCAAACAAAGCGCATTTTGAAAGAGGTCTAGTTTTCCAAAAATCCCTTTTTTAATTCCTTTTTAATCTCTTCTCTCATTTCTTCTAATTCAGCCTCGGTCCAATCCTCTCCAAGCAAAGAAAAACTATGAAGATGCATCCCTTCCGCGACTTTTGTATTGGGAAGTAGAATTTCTTCTAAAAACTTTTTTTTAGGAAGGGCAACCGCTATACTTCCCTGATGAAGAAGCCCCTGCTTTTGGTTTCTTTGCGCTGCCCCTGCGATCTTTCTTCCCCCTATCATCACATCATATTTGGTCGGTTTTGCCATGCAAAAGTGGCGGCATCCCCAATCAAAGGGCTTTTCCTCCTCCTTCAAAAGAGAGGGTTCGTGCATAGGGTATAAAGAGGCTAGTATATTTTTCACTGCCTTTTTAACCTGCTCATTGATAAAATGGTAGTTGTGTAGTGGATTTAAAGAAAAGTGGAGGGCATTTGCGGGTAAAAGAATGGAAAAAGCAAGGTCGCAGTGATGAAATAAGATCCCTCCTCCGGTTGGCCTCCGCGCTAAAGCAATTCCCATCTTTTTCACATTTTCTAACTGAAGAAAATGGGCGGGGTTAATAAAGTAGCCAAAAGTAGCTGATTTTTTTTCCCAGTCATAAAAATGGAGAAGAGGAAAATCATCGGGACGCATCTGTTTTAGAAGTGTGGCGTCGAGTTGCATGTTCTCTTTCGCCCCTTTTTTCCCACTGTCAAGAAATTTCCACATTTGATCCTCTGCATCTTAGGAAAAAGGGTAGCAGATCAATTGCAAAAAAGGGAAGAACCCTCATAATGAAAAGAGAGAAAGAAAGGGCAAAATAAATTTAAGTTGCTCATAATGAATAGCTTTAATTCTAACCAACAACTGGTTGATTATGTTTGATAAATTTACAAATAGAGCAAAACAGGTTGTTAAACTCGCTAAAAAAGAGGCGCAACGCCTCAATCACAACTACTTAGGGACTGAGCATCTCCTGCTTGGCCTTCTTAAGCTTGGCCAAGGAATTGCCGTTAACGTGCTGCGCAACCTCAATATCGATTATGAAACTGTCTTAAGTGAAGTGGAGCGACTAGTCGGATTCGGACCTGAAATCCAGGTCTATGGCGATCCTGCTCTCACTGGAAAAGTAAAAAAGGTCTTTGAATTTGCCAACGAAGAAGCTACTAGCTTAAACCATAACTATGTAGGAACAGAGCATCTCCTGCTTGCCCTTCTAAGACAAACAGATGGGGTTGCTACCCAAATTCTTGAAAATCTTAACGTCAACTTAAAAGAGGTGCGCAAAGAGGTTCTTAAGGAACTGGAAACCTTTAATCTACAACTCCCTCCGATGGGAATGGCAGCCTCTCCTTCTGCACAGCGCAGCCAAGAAAAAGGAACTCCTGGTGGGAGCGCTACCGATAAGATGCCCGCCCTACGCGCCTATGGCCATGACCTCACTGAGCTTTGCAAAGAAGGAAAACTCGATCCTGTGATCGGTCGAATGGAAGAGGTAGAACGGCTCATCCTCATCCTCTGTCGCAGAAGAAAAAATAATCCTGTCCTTATTGGAGAAGCAGGAGTGGGAAAAACAGCGATTGTTGAGGGACTTGCTCATGCTATTGTCAAAGGAGAAGTGCCCGATCATCTCGCCAAAAAAAAATTGATTGCCCTGGATCTAACCTTAATGATCGCAGGAACCAAATACCGAGGGCAATTTGAAGAGCGGATCAAAGCGGTAATGGATGAGATCAAAAAACATGGGAATATTCTCCTCTTTATCGATGAACTTCATACCATTGTAGGCGCTGGCGCAGCTGAAGGGGCGATCGATGCTTCCAATATTTTAAAGCCAGCTCTTTCTCGTGGTGAGATCCAGTGCATTGGCGCTACCACCCTAGACGAATACAGAAAACACATTGAAAAAGATGCTGCCTTAGACCATATATCGATACTGATTATCGAATTATTCTAATTCCATCGAACTTTTTCTAGTATACCACATTATAAAAATA
>JACPWA010000014.1 GCA_016191565.1 Simkania negevensis
AAACAAGTAGATCCTTAGCTGCAACCTTATTTAACACCTTCCCTTGCTGCACAAAGATTTTGCCATTATCTTTCAAGAGATCTTTCCGTTCCATTCCTGGACCCCGAGGCTTTGATCCAACCAAAATCGCTAGATTAACCCCCGCAAATATCTCTTCAAGGTCGCTACCAATCTTGATCTCTTTAAGAAGGGGGAACCCGCAATCTTGGAGTTCCATTACCACCCCTTTCAAACTTCCTATCGCTTCTGGCACCTCTAAAATATGAAGAGCAATTGGCTCTTTATCTCCAAAAATAGCCCCACCTGCAATCTGAAATAGAAGGCTATAGGCAATCTGCCCTCCTCCTCCTGTTACCACCACACGCTTAAGATTTTTGTTCATCTCTACTTAACGTCCTGAATATAATTTTTAGTTACTTATACCAGCTAAGGGGATTTTCCAGAAAAACATTTAGTAGCTTAAACTTTTAAACATTCTCTTATACCGATTCTCATTAAAAACTATGCTTTGACGCGCTCAAAAGCATAGTTTTTAATGAGAATCGGTATTATCCTTTAGAAAGTGTTCAAAGCAGTATAATAAAGAAATAAAATTGCTAAAGTGAATCGCCTAACATGCCACGTTCGAGAGATCTTTTCTCGCTAATATTTAAAAGCATAAGCTCCAAAAAAATCTCTCACATTTGTCACGTTATTCGAATCAATTTAGTAATTTTATTTCTTATATTTAGTATAAACTGTTTTCTATGTCTTTTAACATAAGCTCCCTCTCCTCTTTGCCTACTGACCCCGGAGTGTATTTGATGAAAGATCACTCTGGAATCATCCTTTACATTGGAAAAGCAAAAAACATTAAGAAGAGGGTCGCACAATACTTTATTCCAGGCCGAGACGGGCGCCCCATGCTCCCTTATCTCACCTCAAAAATCAGCTCCATCGATACTATTGTCACCTTTTCTGAAAAAGAGGCGCTCCTTCTAGAAAATAGCCTCATCAAAAAACATCAACCTAAATACAATATTCTTTTAAAGGATGATAAAACTTTTATTAGCTTAATGATTAACCATGAGCATCCCTATCCGATGATCCGGATTGTAAGAAGTCATGTAAAGCCAAAACAAAAGGGGCTTTTTTTTGGTCCCTATACCAGCGCTTTTGCAGCTAGACAAACCCTGGAAATCATGCAAAAGACATTTCCTTTAAGACAGTGCTCAGATCATGAACTCCTCTCACGCAGCCGCCCTTGTCTTCTCTATTCGATTAAACGATGTCTTGCTCCTTGTGTTCACAAGTGCACTAAAGAGGAATATGGTCTTGTTGTAAAACGGGCGATTGCCTTCCTCAAAGGCCATGACAGTGAGGTGATTCAAGAGCTCGAAGAAGAAATGGAAAAGGCTTCGAAGGAGCTCGCCTTTGAAAAGGCAGGAGCTCTTCTGCAAACCATTCAGCAGATCAAAGAGATCTGCCAGCAAAGGCAGTCGATCACTCACACGAAAGGAAAAGATTGTGATCTTTTTTACATGCACCAAAGAGGAAGTGATTATCTGATTCTTCAGCTCATCTTGCGAGAGGGCAATATGATCGGCAAGGAATCCTACCTTTTCACAGAAATTGCCTCAAGCGAGGAGGAGATTTGGGAGAGTTTTCTTTTACAACATTATCGGAAACACCCTGACCTTCCTCCTGAGGTGCTTCTTCCTCTTCAGCTAAAAAAGAAAAAACTACTTGAGGAAATTCTATCCGAAGAAATAAAGAAAAAAACTACTTTTGCAACTCCTAAACGAGGAGAAAAACTTCTCCTTATGAAACTTGCTAAAAAGAACGCAGAAACCCATTTTTCTCATCAGGAGAAGGAAAAAGAGAAAAAAGAGGAGATGCTTCTTGATCTCCAAGAAAAATGCCACCTGAATAGATGCCCTGTGCAAATCGACTGTTTCGATACCTCTAATCTCTCCGGCACAGATCTCGTGGCCTGTATGGTGAGTTTTAGAGATGGTATGCGAGACCTAGGGCGCACCCGCTTCTTTCGAGTGAAACATGTGGACAAAGGGGATGACTATGGAGCCCTTCGTGAAGTACTAAGGCGCCATTACCTCAAGGCAAAGGAAGAAGACCTCCTCCCCGATCTAACAATCATCGATGGGGGAAAAGGGCTCTCCTTCCCACCCGTTCTCCTACCCTTTTTACTTTGCAAAAAATTAGAGATGAGGCACATCGGGTAGCTCTTTCATTTCATCGTAAAAGGAGGGAAAAAAGGCTCATTCAAAGCAAACTAGATCAGATTCCTGGGATCGGCCCTAAAAAGCGGATCCTCCTTCTCAAACACTTTGGCAGCTTTAAAGAGATTGAAAAAGCAACTAAAGAGGAACTAAGTGCAGTGAAAGGGCTCTCTAAGAAAGATATAGAAACTCTCTACCGCTCGGTGAGAGTAAGATAGAAAAGCTTATCGTAGCCAAGCCTCTCCTTTAGAAGGAGACTAAGTTCTTTTTCCACTCTCTGTAGCAGCTCTTCCCCCTCTTCTTCGTCGGGAAATGTAGCAATGATCTCTAACCTGTTTTTTCTATGAATCCTTACATCAAAAGGGATTTTTTTGCCTGGGAAGAGCTCTTGCCAGTACTTTCCTACATACTCCCTTACGATCGGCTTTTCAATCATTGCTTTAGAAGTTCCCATCCTAAGTTCAAGATAGCTTTTTCGATTGAGAAAATAGAAGGTAAAGAAAAGGAGCACCCCTCCGCCAAAAATAAACCAGCCTATCTTTTTAAACACTTCAGGATTCTTTAGCAGTAGATCAGACATGTGGAAGCGGAATCCATAGGCATTGGGAAGAGCAATAAAAAAAATCCCTAAGAAAAGAAAGAAAAAAACTACAACAAGATGGAGAGCAGAAAATAAAGCATGTACACTCCAAGTCGTCAGGTTGGGCGAGCGGGAGAAGCCCTCATAGCGCTCTTTCTTTAAACGAATCTTTGCCGATGATACTGATCCACTATCCTTTTCCTCGCGATCGTTTACATGTAAACCGCTCTGAGATTTTTGAGTATTCAATACATCTGATGACGTGCGATATACCTGGTGCATTACAATTCTCTCTCTGCATATTCCTTGGTTTCTTCCTTTCCTTTTTCAGGAGAGAAGGAAGGGGATTGCTCTTTAAGGGTGATGAGCGCCTTAAAAACCACATGAACGCAGGATACATGAAGTCCTGTGATCTGGCTCACCTGAGCCACAATCTTTGTTTGGATCTCTTCTGCTTTTGCTGGAATGGAAATCCCATGGGCATTTCCTTCCCGCCCTAGCAAATAGTTAAGTAGGTTCCCTTCTAAGGGAGCAATGTTTTCGATTTCAGAAAGACATGTGATCACAATCGCTTGAAAAACTCTCGCTTCAATATCATGTACAAAGACGGTATCAGCAAACTATAATTCTTTCGTATCGATTTCTTTAAATTGATCATGCATACAGCTCCTCAACGTAGATATTACTTTCTATTGTATGAAAAATGGGCTAAACATCAATGTAAAAAAACATTGCCCATCAGATAAAACCTGTTCAATCTTTCTTTTCCTTCCACTATAATAACATGTAACTCGACTGTGCACATTTTTGTGGGATATCCAACGAAGCGGCAAAAAACATACAAATCGAGTATAAGAAATTGGTTCAAAACTCTAAAAAAAGGGTCTAAAAATCCTTCATTTTCGGGTTTTGAAACACTTTCTAAGTCAGAAGGAGCTTTATGTATATTTTTTTAAGCATGATTTCTGGGTTCATCTTTGGGATCATCTGCAGCTATGTTGCCATAAAACGGGGACGCAATCAGATCAGATGGTTTGTAGGCGGATGTCTTTTCGGCCTTTTAGCCCTCCTTTTTCTTTATCTCCTCCCTCCAGTCTCTAAAAGGAAACAGCGAGAAGAAAAGACTCCTAACTATCTCCTTTTTCCTTCAGAGGAAGAAAGAGCACTTTTCCACCCTTTTCAGAAAAAGCTCTGGTACTACCTCGACCATGAAAGCAAGCAGTATGGCCCGATGAGCTTTGATGCCTTAAAAAAGGGATGGAATGAAGGGAAGGTTCAAGAAAAAACCTACCTTTGGAACGAAGATTTAGAAAACTGGAAACTTCTCGAAGAAATGAAAGAGATCCTAGCAGTGATAAAAAACGAGCCTTCACCTGAAGCAGGAATATCTTAAGATGTCAGGTAAAGGAAATCCCAGCGAAGGAAAAAACCTACTTTTAAATAGTGCTTGGTGTAATTCTCTTTACCAGCTGGCTTTAATAACGCCGGGAATAAGACCAGCGTTAGACATCTCTCTAAAGCAGAGCCTAGAGACCTTAAACTTCCTTAAATACCCCCGAGGGCGTCCAGTTAACTGACATCGATTGCGCAGTCTAACTTTAGAGGAATTCGCAGGAAGCTTATTAAGCTTATTAATCGCTTCTAGCCGCTCTTCTTCACTCGTTTCAAGGCTTCGGATAACTTGCTTGAGCTGCGCTCTTTGCAACTTTTTTCTCGCTACGAGAATCTCTTTCTTCTTTTGCTTTTCAATAGATGATTTTTTTGCCATAGATTTATTTCTTTTTTGCAGGTCCTTTTTGTCTTTGTTTTCGGTTTGGATCTTTTTTATTGATCACATAGAGGCGTCCTTTTCGGCGCACAATCTTGTCACCCTTTCCTGGGTCGGCTTTAACTGATGCTCTCGTTTTCATTTTTTACCAATCTATTCACTTTCTACTAAAATCTTATCCCAGCTTAGGATTTCTTGACAACAGACTTCTTTCGAAAATCAGGATAAAGAAAAATCTGTTAAAAAATTTTTTGCTCTTGCTCATTTTCCCTTTCTAAAGTAGTATTGCACTCAAATAACTTGAGGAACTGGCTTTTGCCGTCGTGGGCATTTCCCTCTTTTTCTCTTTCACCTTGAAGAGAAAATACCTGTGGCGCCGACTTTAGCAAAATCATAGCTTTTCAGGTTCTTTGAGTATAATGAAAAAAACTACCAAAGACTTTTTGAAATGAAACGCACCTACCAACCAAGCAAAAGAAAGAGAAAAAAATCTCACGGCTTTAGAATTAGAATGAAGAAGAGAAAAGGCCGTCTTGTTCTAAAAAGAAAGCGGCAAAAAGGGAGACATCGTCTCTCCGTATCAGATCCCAAATGAGTTCTCTTGAGCCTTCTTTAAAGCTCTTGAAATCGCAAAAAATCCTAAAATCATTTGACTATCAGAAAGTCTATGATGCTAACGAATGGTATCATGGAGGTAAAATCATTATCTCCTATCTCCTATCTCCTCTTCGAACAGAGGAGAAAGGGGTCCAAACAAAGTTAGGGATCACGATTTCAAAAAAGTGGGGGAGAGCTAACCAGAGAAACCGCTTTAAGCGGATCGTAAGGGAAGCTTACCGAACCTTTTTCCCTAACTTTTCTTGCGCAGTTTTCTTAAATGTCCATCCTCGCCCTTCCTATCAAGAGCTGGGATTACATGAGATGATCGAAGAATTTAAACGATTTAATGAAAAAATTTGTGTCAGAACTGAACTCTCAACAACAACAAGGGGTCGAGACGACCAAAGGCTATCTCCTTCTGTTAGCGGGAGCAGGGAGCGGAAAAACCAGGGTTCTAGTCCATAGGATTAGCCACCTTATCACCACATGCCATGTATCCCCTTCTTCTATTCTTGCCCTGACCTTCACCAATAAAGCAGCAGGGGAAATGAAGCAGAGGATAGAGAAAATGATCCCCTCTGCTCAAGCTAAAAAGCTCTTTTTAGGTACCTTTCACAGCTTCTGCATGCAGCTTCTTCGCACGGAGATCCATCATTTAGGCTTTACCTCTGCTTTTAGCCTTTACGACGAAAAAGATATGAAACGGCTCATGTTGCAGCTTGGCAATGAATCAGAAGGAGAAGAAAGTACTTTGAATAAAACACTTCCCCATCTTTTAGAAGCAAAACGGGAAGGGCGTTCCATCGATCAGCTCCCTTCTATTGGATCAGAGGAGGAGAACCTCTTTTTTAAAAAAACCTATGAAAAGCTCCTCATCTCCCTTCGCGCCTATAATGCTCTTGATTTTGATGGCCTTCTTTTTACTACAGCAAGACTCTTTGAGCAGTTTCCCGAAGTGCTTGCCCGTTATCAGGAGCGCTACCTGTATATCATGATTGATGAGTACCAAGACACCAATGTGATTCAATACAAGATCGCCGATCTTTTAGCAAAAAAACATGGGAATCTCTGCGTTGTAGGAGATGATGATCAATCGATCTACGGATGGAGAGGCGCTTCGATACAAAATATCTTGAGCTTCCCTGCTACTACCACGATCAAACTTGAGCAGAATTACCGCTCCACACCAGAGATTGTAGAAGTAGCAAACCAGCTGATCAAGCATAACAAATTGCGCCATGATAAACGGCTCATTCCCATTCAAAAAAGTGGAGATAAAGTAGAGATTTTTCATGCTCCCACCGAAGAAAATGAGGTAGAAGGAGTCATCGCTCGCCTTCTTGCCTTGCGAGAGAAAGAAAAGCTGCAATGGAAAGAGATCGCCATCCTCTATCGGTCGAATAAACTTGCCCACCACTTTGAACTTTCTCTT
>JACPWA010000144.1 GCA_016191565.1 Simkania negevensis
AGTTAGTAATTTTATTCCTTACATTTAGTATTAGACTTCTTTCGAAACTCGCTTTGTTTGGAAAGATGGCGAGTTTTAGACAGGCCTTAAAAACGATTTTGAAGACAATGTGGGAACACATGGCTGAAAAAATCGGTTTTTAGAGATGGCAAAAATCGTTGTTTTGGCAAATAAATGGAGTTTCGAAAGGAGTCTATTATTTAAAAAAAAGGCAGCGCTAGGAAATATCGAGCACCGTTACATCAAAGGTAATCGTTTTACCTGCAAGAGGATGGTTGAAATCAAGGGTCACTTTTTCTCCGATAAGGGAATCGACTCGAATGAGCATTTCTCCAAACTGCTCATCAGAAACAACTAAAAGAGCTCCTTCAAACCGGAGATCTTCTGGGATGAGATGGGCATCTACCTCTTTAAAAGCTTCAGGGTTGATCTCACCAAAAGCTTTTTCTGGGGAAAGAATCACCTGTTTCGTATCTCCTACATTGAGACCTTTAAGTGCCTCTTCCAAAGCAGGAAGGATCTGATTGCTCCCTACGTGAAAAATAAGGGGCTCTCTTCCTATGTTGGTATCTACTTGGGTTTTATCTTCTAAAAAGAGTTTATATTCAATAGCGACTTGTTTTCCTTTTTCGATCATTTTCTCCTCCCTCCTTCGGTATTAAAGTTGTTTTGAGAAAAAGGAGGCGATGAGAATCTGATGGAATCGCAGCTGATCCTTTAGAGTTTCCCCCCCCCTCTTATCTTTAGGATGTCATAAAGATTTTTTTTTAGCGAGTGGTTTTGCTGCTCGGAAGCGCTTTTTTTTGTTATCCTTTAGTAATCAGTCCGATAACTTGTTTTGCCGCATAGGTAAAAATGAAATCAGCTCCAGCCCGTTTAATTGACAAGAGCGATTCATAAAAGACCTCTTTGGCATTTAAATACCCCATCCGATCTGCTGCTATCACCATGGCATACTCTCCACTGACATGATAGGCTCCTACCGGTAGGTAGATGGCCTCTTTTACAGCTGCAATCACATCCAAAAAAGGGAGTGCTGGTTTAATCATTAGCATGTCCGCTCCCTCCTTTTGATCGAGAAGAGCTTCTCGCACCGCCTCTCTTTTATTTGCCGGGTTCATCTGATATCCTTTTTTATCTCCAGAAAGGAGTCTTGTATTGATGGCACTTCGAAAGGGATAATAAAAAGAGGAGGCATATTTTGCTGTATAAGAAAGAATGGATACATAAGAAAACCCTTCTTCATCTAAGCTTTTTCGAATCGCTTCCACCCTTCCATCCATCATGTCACTAGGGGCCACAACGTCAGCTCCTGCCCTAGCATAAAGAAGAGCTTGTTTGCAAAGCGCTTCTACAGTAAGGTCATTTTCCACTTCCCCCCTTTCTCCAATGATCCCATCATGTCCATGGGAAGTGAAGGGATCAAGGGCAATATCGGCGATCAGACAAAGGGAGGGGAGCTCCTGTTTGATTTTTTGAATGGCTCGAGGGATTAAACTCTCTTCGCGCCACCCCTCCGACCCTTCAAGGTCACGCAGGTGGAGAGGAACTACAGGAAAAAGGGCAATTGCTTGGATTCCCTGTCTATAAAGCTCTTCTGCCTCTTTGAGGATCAGGTCGATCGAAAGGCGCTCTGTTCCGGCCATCTTTTCGATCGACTCTCTCTTCTTTTCTCCTTCGAGAACAAAAAATGGATAGATAAGATCTGAAGCAAGAAGATGAGTTTCTTGCAAAAGATTCCGAATGGCGGGAGATTTTCTGTTTCTTCTTGGTCGCTCTAAGAGTGCTTTTCTAGTCATCTGTAGCATAAAGATGTTCCCTTGCTTTGGAATTCACACAATTAAGTAGAAAAATAGAATTGTCAAGCCATTTTTCCATGAAAAATGAAAGTTCATGTCCCAAAATTCACGGAAAGAAAATTTTTATATATCTTATTATTAATAGGTTAATATTTTTTCTTAAAATAACGTACGAAATAACATTTTTCTCTTTTATCTGTATATTCTTTTGCCCATTCGATGAATGAAGGAACTTCTTATCAAAAAAAAAGAAAAAAGTTAGACTAAACAACCAATCGAATTGAATGAGAGGTGGAAAATGGAGCATGATTATGATGGGCTTACAGAACAGCAGCTAAAAAAAATAGAAAGATATGTGACCAATACAAAGAGTCATATCTTTGCTCTTCGCAATCTCCCAGAAGTGATCAAGGGAGCCGTCTTTTCCCGCTATTCTCGGTATACCTTAGGCTTGCGTACCCTTCTTCTAAAAGAATTTATCCTCAACGAAGAAACTGAATTTACCTCAATTACAGGAGAAAGAGAGGAGACGGATCAGCAGGTACAAAGCGCAGCAATTAAAAAAGCTCAAAATTTTTATGATCGGATTTTGGATGGTTATGGAGATGATTCGATCGGGGAGCTGGGGGGAGCTCATCTTGCGTTGGAAAACGTTTCGATGATCGCAGCAAAAGTAATTGAGGATTGTCGGATTGGGGGATCTCCTCTAGAAAAATCAACTCGTTATATCTATTTTGACCAGAAAGTGCAGGGGAAATATCTTTTCTATAGAGAGCCAATCTTGATGACTTCAGCCTATCGCAATCTCTATGAAAATACCTGTGATATGCTTTTTGAAGTCTATGGTCACCTTATTCCCACCCTTACTGAATCGATGGAAAAAGTATTTCCCAAGGAGCATGAAACCTCCGCTGTGGCTTATGCAGCAGCAATCAGAGCAAAAGTACTCGACTGCCTAAGGGGACTTCTTCCAGCAAGTGCTCTCACTAATATGGGAGTGTATGGGAACGGGCGGTTCTTTGAGATCCTTCTCCAAAAGCTAAATTGTCAAAGTCTTGAAGAATTACAACACATTGGCCGCCTCTCCTATCAGGAACTTAGCAAAGTGATCCCTTCCTTTATTAGACGTGCAGACCTCGAACACAAATACCAGAAAAGTTTTTCTGAATTTAAAAATATGACGGAAGAGGTGCTAAGCAGCTTAGCACAGGACTATACCCCTTCGCCTTCTTCTACGAAAGAGAGCTCTGTTCAATTGATTCACTATGATCCTGATAATCTAATCAAGGTAGCAGGAGCTCTTCTCTTTTCTCATTCCAAAGCTTCTTTGCAGCAGCTTTTAGAAATCGCTCAAAAGCTTCCTAAAGAAGAGGTCTCTCGTATTTTAGAAGCTGGTGCTTCTTTTCGTCAGAATCGACGCCATAAATCACCTCGTGCTTTAGAGCAAGCTACCTTCACTTTTGAAATCATCTCCGATTTTGGTATCTACCGCGATCTACAACGTCATCGGATGCTCACCCAAGAAAGGCAGCTTCTTTCCTGCGATCTCGGTTATTTTATTCCTCGTGAGATCCTAGGCACCTCAATGGAAAAAGAGTATCGGGAAGCAATGGAAAAGGGCAAAAGTGCTTATGATCAGATTGTTCAAGAATTGCCAGAAGAGGCGCAATATGTGGTGCCGATGGCCTACAATATTCGCTGGTATTTTCATTTAAACCTCCGCGCCTTGCAATGGATCTGTGAGCTCCGCTCCTCCGCTGCAGGCCATCCTACGTATCGCTTTATTGCTCAGGAAATGGCGAAACAAGTGATTCAAGTCTTTCCAGAATTTGAAAGATTCTTTAGGTTTATCGATTATGATGGGTATGAGCTCGGTCGTTTGGGGCAAGAGGAGCGGATCACCCAAAAATCCAAAAAAGAGGAAGAGTAAATAGAAACATGAGGAAAAAAAAAGAGGGGAGTATTTTAGGAGGGATCCTCCTCATTGCTGGCAGCTGTATCGGAGCTGGAATGCTAGGACTTCCAATTGTCACCGGGATTGCCGGGCTGCTCCCCACCCTAGTAATGTTTTTTCTCGCCTATCTTTTTATGACTTCTACAGCGCTTCTTCTCGTGGAAGAAATGGGGCGATTTAACCAATCTGTCAACTTTATTTCGATGGTCTCTCGCACCTTAGGCCCTATTGGTAAAACGCTCTGCTGGCTTCTCTATCTCTTCTTGTTCTATGCCCTCCTTGTTGCTTACATGACCCTTTCAGGGATCCATTTTTCCTCTTTCTTAGCACGTGCTTTTGATTTCTCTGTGCCAGTATGGGGTGGGACTCTCTTTTTCATCCTTATTTTTGCCTCTCTTATTTACCTTGGCACAAAACCGGTAGACCATGTCAACCGTTTCCTTATGTTTTGGAAAATCATTGCCTTTCTCCTCTTTATCTTTGCTGGCTTTCACTTTCTTCAGCCCAAGCTCCTCTTGCATATAGAGAAAAAATATGCTCTATTTTCTTTTCCGATCCTGATCATCTCTTTTGGGTTTCACAACATGGTTCCCAGCTTGATGCATTATGTGGGCAATGACCGGAAACGGGCGCGTAAGATCATTTGGGGAGGATCTCTATTTACCCTTGTTGTCTATCTGATCTGGGAGATAATTGTCCTTGCTCTTCTTCCGGTCGGGCAAAAGGATGGGATTTGGGAAAGTTTTCACAAGGGGATCGACGCTGCAGAGGCACTTCGGCATTATTTGGGATCAGGCGCCCTCAGCTTCTCTGTACAATGGCTCGCTTTTTTTGCCATTCTAACCTCTTTTCTATCCCAAGCTCTTAGTCTTGTCCATTTTCTTCGGGATGGATTCAAAATGGAAAAAAAGAAACGGGAAAATATTACAGTTTGCTCCCTTGCCCTACTTCCCCCTCTTCTTTTTTCTCTTCTATTCCCCAACTTATTCTTCCAAGCGTTAGACTTTGCCGGTGGTATATGCACGGTGATCCTCTTTGGTATTTTCCCCGCTTTAATGGTCTGGATTGGTCGTTACAAGAAAAAAGAACGCCTTCCTGATCAGGTTCCAGGCGGCAAACCTCTCCTTGTCCTGATCTTTGCGGTGGCTAGTTTTGTTTTCTTCTACCAGCTCACTCAAATGCTTGGCTTTAACCTTTTTCCTAAGCCTTAGTATCAAAGCACTAGTGCTCTGTAAGCTTAATTTTTGCCATTTGGACTGCGTCAAAGCCCAAATGGCAAAAATTAAGTTTACAGAG
>JACPWA010000145.1 GCA_016191565.1 Simkania negevensis
ATCTAATCAATCTTGACTCTTCTGATTATTTCGCCACCCTTCGCACCAAGCTCGGCTGGGTCGGCAAGCTCAGATAGTAGATCTCTTCCAAGACCCTATTGAAAAAAAATCTATTACCTAGCGACCCGTATATAGTGACGTTCGTTGAGATCCCGATAGGGAAGATCAGGGTTATAGAAAAGAGAGCAAAGACTTAAATTTGAGCTTGTCCGAATAAGAAAAGAGGTGCGGGAGAGCAGTAAAGAGTCGATAATCGCTTCACGTCCTTGGTTATAATAATATTGAGGAGTCTTTGTTTGGACATTATAGTGCAGGGGTTTTCCGTCTGTAGACCGACTCGCTTTAGTATAAAGAATCTTCCCAGGAAAACGCTCTTGTGCCGCTTGAAGAAATGGCTCTGCGTCGGTGGCAATGAAAATCTTAAACTCGGTGAGATTTTTCTCCTGAATCAACTGGTCAACTGCTTGAAATACTTGAGAGAAAGAGACTTCTTTGGCTTCAAGATATTTGTCAGTTCCACGATAATGGATTCCAATCGTAAAACTAGTAAAATGTTTTTTCGTAAATTGGTCGATCTCTTGCTCAATGTCAGGCTTTAAACGGATATATTTCTGAATAAGCTTATGAGCTTTTTTTCGTGGCATAAAATACTCGGCGTAATAGGGGAAAAAAGTCATTGAATAATTCGAAACAACCTTTTTTCGATAGATAAGAGGTTTAACGAGCCTCACCAGCCAAGATTCTACTTTTACTGGAGCGAAATAGTACTTCCACCAGTTAGAGCCAAGCGCTTCCTCATAATAGTGACCTTTTTTCCCAAAGTCGACTTCAAAATTTTGAATCTTATTTTTCTCACAATCCTTTAAAAATCCTAAAACAATATTAAAATTGAAAAAAAGACCTCCTCCTTCTTGGTGAGCAGGAAGAACAAGAATTTCCAAACGAGGAGAAATGTATAAAAAAAGAAAAGAAGATACAAGAAAAAAGAGAAAGAATTTTTTCATATCCCCTTAAGATTAAAAGAGAAGATTTATCTTGCCAGGAAGGGGGTTTCTTTGCAATCTAAGCTAATAACTACTTGTATCGATCTTCACCTTGCCATGAAAGATTTTATAAATCCAAAACCCATAGGCTAGAACAAGGGGCACACCGATCAAAGCTACGATCGTTACTACCTTTAAGTTCAGATGCGAAGCACCCGCGTTGTGAAGGGTAATACTATAAGCTTCTGGACTGAGGGTAGAGCGGACTAAGTTAGGGTAGGTCCCTACCCCAAAGAGGGAAAAAAGGAGCGCAATACTAAGGGAAGAATACATAAAAGCCACTCCCTCTTTTTTCTTTCTTGTGCTTCTAATGGTCATGGCAATTGAAATAGCAGCAGCAGCGGGAACAAGAAAAATCACTGGAACCTGTTTCATCATCACTATCATATGGGGCATATGAACAAGGGTAGCTAAAGTGGTAACCATATAAGAGACAATAAATAAAAGAATGGCCGGATACACCCATTTGCGCAATTTTGCTTGGAGCTCTCTTTCTGTTTTCATAATAAGATAAACTGCTCCATGCATTGCAAAAAGGGTCACCGAAGTGATCCCCACTAGGAGTGGGTAGGGGGTGAAAAAGCTGTAAAATGTTCCAATAAAATCTCCATTTTGATCAATCGGAATCCCTTGAATTAAATTTCCCAGAAGTATGCCAATAGAAAACGCAATGATTAAAGAAGCGATGCTAAAAAAGAAATCCCAAATATCACGCCAGGTCTCCGACGAAATCTTAGAGCGAAACTCGATAGCTACAGCGCGAAAAATGACCCCAAAAATGAGAATCATCATCAGTGTATAAAAAGAGGAACAAATACTAGCGTAAGCATCGGGAAATCCAGCAAAAAGAGCACCAAAAATAATGACGATCCAGACCTCATTTCCATCCCAAAGGGGGCCAATCGCATTTAAAAATATTCTTCTTTCTAGATCTGTCTTCACAAAGAGATGTAAGATCCCCACCCCTAAGTCAAACCCATCCAAAATAGCATACAGAATCACACTTAAACCAATTACAATGTACCAGAAATGTTTAAGAATTTCGACGTTTTCAAAAAGATAATGCATCATCCAATATACCCCATTAAAATAGTTGATAGGGATCCCGATAAATGAGGTCTCCCTTCTTTCTTCTCTCTGGACCATCTTGAATTTTCCGGTTGAGCAAAAATATAAATAGGGTAAAGAGGAGAAGATAGATCAAGATAAACATGATAATCGAAGCTTTCACCTGACTAGTGCTAATCGATCTCGATACCCCTTCTGTAGTCCGTAAAAGTCTGTAGACGATCCAAGGTTGCCTTCCCACCTCAGCCGTAAACCAGCCAGCCTGATTTGAGATATAGGGAAAAGCAATCGAAACCACCAAAAATCTAAGAGTCCATTTGGCCTTAGTTAAACTCCCTCGCCACCAAAAAATCCACCCAAGGAGGACTCCAAGCAACATCAGTCCCCACATATAGATCATCAAATGATAAGATTGAAAAACAAGGGGGACATTGGGCCAATCACTTTCTGGAAAGGAGTCAAGCCCTTGTACAGGAGTAACAAAATCGCGATGAACTAAAAAACTAAGAAGTCCTGGAATTTTTAATGATTTGACCTCTTTTGTTTTTGAATCGGCCACGCCGATAAGATTCATTCCTGTATATTTTTCGGTGACATAGACTCCTTCCATCGCAGCAAACTTCTCAGGTTGATTCTGGGCAACCCCTCTTGCCGTACTATCAGCAGAAATGAGTTGGAAGATCAACAAAATTGTTGAGGAGATCAGTCCCAGCTTCATTCCAAAGCGGGCGATCCCCTCCTCTCTTTTCTTTAAAAGATAATAAGCGGAAACGCTGATCAGCATATAGGAACCGGTGAGCCAGCAGCCAATAATGACATGGGTCAGCCGGTCAAGAAAAGAGGGATTAAAAATCACTTCCCAGAAATTGGTAATCACCGCTCTTGCTGCACTTCCTTCTCCGATAATTTTAAAACCGGCAGGAGTTTGCATCCAAGAATTTGCCGCCACAATCCAAATCGCACTAAAATGAGCCCCTACTGCAACCAAAACTGATGAGAGGTAGTGGACTTTAGCGCTAACCTTTTTCCAGCCAAATAGCATCAGCCCAATAAACCCTGCTTCAAGGAAAAAGGCAAAAATTCCTTCTGCGGCAAGAGCACTGCCAAACACATCCCCGACAAACCGGGAATAGCGCGCCCAGTTATTTCCAAAAGAAAAAACTTGAACCAGCCCTGTTGCTATCCCTAAAGCAAAGGTCAAAGCAAAAATCTTCACCCAAAATTTTGTCATAGTAAGGTAGACTGCTTTTCTGGTCTTGACGTATAGTCCTTCCATAATCACAATCATTAAACTAATCCCAATGCTTAAAGGGGGATAGAGGTAATGAAAACCGATATTCAATGCAAATTGAATCCTTGAAAGAAGTACAATGTCCATAAGAGCTGCAGCTACCTAAAGAAAAACCTTTTTTTAAAGCTAGGTTACTTAGATCATATTTGTCAATTCTCTCTACATCTAAACCCAGAATTGACACATTAAAACCTTATACCGATTCTCATTAAAAACTATACTTTTCAGCTGCGTGAAAGCCCCTCGATTTAATTATCGTAAGGAGGTCCATATTAGAAATAATATGGACCTCCTTAGAGTTCAAATTTCTTATATATCGAATACCGCAAATACATGTTTAAGAAGAAGCATCCACATGTGTTAGAACACCTTTGTTTTTGCGGTTTAAGAAAAGTTTACCGATTGACATCTACTTTTTTTAGAGATATACTTAGTGGACCAATCTTTTTGGAGCGCCTAACTATGTCTATATTGAGTCCTGTTTGCGACGCCCCCTGTCTTTCTTGCGAAGAGTTTTTATCTGGGCCTATCATTTCTTCAAATGATCCTCATCGCTCTAACGCATGTAAAAGATATTTTGAAGACATGACACAGCATAGCCGTACTTGTCCTGCATTTAATTCTAAAATCAAAAGTAAGACGAAAAACCTTAAACTTGAAGAGTTAGCTATTAAATTAGACCGTTTAGCTAAACCGCTCTTAGCACGTTATTCTCCTGAGCCATTTCGCAATCGTTTATTTCACGCTGCTATCAGAGAAGGTGAAATTGATGTTGTGGCTTTTCTGATTACTTGTGGTGTGTCAGCTTCGAGTTTATTAAGAGGGATCTCACCACTTTATACAGCATGTGAAAGGGGAAAAATAGAAATAGCTCAGCTACTACTGGAAAATGGCGCGCTATCGACTCAAAAAAACGATGTAAGTTGGCGAGCTAAATGGAATAAATATTGGCATCCAGATAGAACGAAAGATCCTAAGCTTGAAGAGCTAATTGTTAAGTTAAAACGTTTAGCTAAACCAATCTTAGCAAGCTACTCTCCTGATCCATTTCGCGATCGTTTATTTCACGCTGCCATCAACGAAGGTGAATGTGATGTTGTCGCTTTTCTGATTGCATGCGGTGTGTCAGTATCGGGTTTATTAGAAGGAATCTCACCCCTTTATACAGCGTGTAAACATGGAAAAATAGAAATAGCTCAGCTATTGCTGGAAAATGGCGCACTATCGACCCAAAAAAACGATTTAAGTTATCAAGCTAAATGGAGTAAGTATTGGCATATTAACGACATTGTTGGGCTGCACGGCGCTACACCGATGAAAGCAGCTATATCTTCTGGGAGTAGAGATTTGGTTAACTTACTTATTCAATACAAAGCCCCTTTCGATGAACCTGGACCAGACGGTCGATCTCCTGTCTTTTTAGCTGTGTTTTATCGAAGGGAAGATCTGGCTCTATTTTTTATAGAAAACGGTGCAAACATAAAAGTAAGAGATTATCACGGTATTTCTTTACTATCTATGACTGTTCGTGGTGGGTGTTTAAGGGTTGCTCAAGAGCTGGTTAAAAGAGGAGTTGATATAGCTGAACAAGACGAAGATGGATCAACTGCTCTATATGATGCAGCTGGGGGAAAAAATCCTGAGTTGCTTGCCTTCCTTTTGCAACATGGCGCTGCAGCTGTTAAGAATGTATTATGGCTTGGGAAATGGACCCCTATTTCCTCTGCAGTCAGTTCTGGTAATGTTGAAAACGTGAAGCTTTTAGTAGAAGCTGGAGCTGACCTGTCCATAAATTACGAAGGAATGGATATTCTTGAACTGGCAAAAAAAGAACTGTGTAAAAGTGAATCTTCCTTGCGTGAAAATGAATCTTTCTATAGATCGCATCCTCAGTATAGAGAAGAAAGCGAAAGAACTATTGGAAATAAAAGAGCTGTTGTTGAGTTTCTTCAAAAAACTATGGGCAGAAGTGGTTCAAAACCTGTAAGTAATTCACCCTCCATTGAAGAAAGCAACATGAAAGCAAAAAAACGGATAGAGACTCTTTCTAAGGAAATCGTCACCCTTTCTGATGGAACGAAAGTACATAGAGCTATGGTCTTACAAACAGCGCTTCAAGTCAGAGACGCAGTAAAAGGGGCTGGTATTGGTGGAGAGCCGTTTTTTTTATTCGATCTAAAAGATAAAGCTTTAAAAGAGGATGATTGGGTTCCAGTTCCAAATCCCTTCTGTAAATCTATTGAGATTATGAAGGCTAACTTACTCATTGATGGCCGTGGCCACATGCTCCCTGATATAAAAAGTATTATACGAGATTGTATTGTTAGCGATGAAGTAGGCAACCTTAAGTTACAGATTCCGCAATAGACAGATGGTCCATTTTGTAGTTCTTCTCGGTTTAAGCCTCTCTTTCCTTGTAGGAATAAGAAGCCTCTTAGCTGCTTGTAAAAGCGTCTCTTAAATGTAAACGATTACGAAAAGCAAATACTATTATCTATAGAGAAGGCCTAATTAAAAAAATTCACTATAATATGTTATCTATGATGTGAAAAAGACGATAGTTGCCAGTAACTCTTTGAATCCTTAAAATGGTGCAGGGATGAAGTGTTTATAGTGAGTGGTGACAGTTCAAGTTTGTAGAAATTTCCATCCTGAAACTCCCATTCGGGCTACTTTAAAGCTAGTGCTCCGTTTCAAAAGCTTTTGGTGTTTGGGCTGATGTGAAAGTTCTCGCGGTTTGTCGATCGTAAAGCTAGCTGTATTAATTCAATACAGCGCGCTTTATGATCGGCAAACCCCGAGGCTTTGACACAGCCGAAACATCAAAAACTTTTGAAACGGAGCACTAGCTCCTGTTCAAGAATAGAGCTGTAAGATTTTAAAATTGTTGCTATTGCAAAGGAAATGATGCTTTTTTTGGGGCTGGTAGCGTTTCTACTGATTTTTGCGGCCTCCTCCTTTTTTGATCTACCCATATTAAAAAAGCTAATGTATTTAGTTTCGAGTGTAGCGGTAATTGCGGTAATCATCATCTTTCAGCCAGAACTTCGGGTAGCTCTTTCAAAGCTAAGCCTCAAGGGGAAACGATATAAGGAGATTACCGAATTTGATAAATTTCTAGATCATCTCGCTAGCTCTGTTTATCGTCTTTCAGATAAAAAAATCGGGGCATTAATCGCTCTAGAAAACGAAGACTCTCTAGATGAATTTGCTCAGAAAGCTGTGGTATTAAATGCCCATTTTTCTTCAGAGCTCCTCGAAACAATTTTTGCTAACTCGACCCCTCTTCATGATGGAGCAGTCATTATCCGTGATCTAACTGTTGTAGCGGCATCTGCTATCCTACCTTTAGCTGAAAGCAGTTCAACAAACACCTCTCAAATCACCACGTGGATGGGAACTAGGCACCTTGCTGCTTTGGGAGTCAGTCAACTTACCGATGCGCTACTGATTGTGATCTCTGAGGAAACAGGAAAAGTTTCAGTTGCTCGGGATGGGATGATGACTAGAGGGATAAAAATAGACCGGTTCAAAGGAATTATTCGCTCAGTATTTAATCCTTCTTCTAGTAAAAACCCATCAGAAGGTAGGTTCAAACTTATAGGATGGTTAAAGCAATGAAATCTCTGTTAATTAAGATTTTCATTAATAATTGGACAAGAAAGCTTCTTTCTATCATCCTCGCAATTATTGTATGGTTGATTGTCAATAAATCACTTACAGATACAGAAACCATTACTAACGTTGCCGTACGAATCTTTAACATCCCCCCTGGAAAAACAATAGAAGGGCTAGAGTCAGATGGGACTTTAAACAAGAGAGTCAATCTAACCATTACTGGGAAAAAAAGCCTCCTAGAAAATTTAAGCTCAAACAATATCGAAGTGGTCTTCGATGCTAAAGGAAAGCAGGAGGAGTGGATTGTCACAATCACCAAAAACAATATTCGCTCAACTAACCCTGAGCTTAATATTTCACAAGGGATTAGTAGAGTTCAAGAACAAAATTTTATTATTAAACTCTCTAATCTCTTAAGTGAAAAAATCGCGATTCACATCGCAAAGCCGATTGGAGAAGCTCCGAAAGGTTATCAATTTCTCGACATTTGGCCTTATGAGCTCAGCATCGTAGTTACCGGGCCTGAAAATATTATTAAAAAATTAAAGAAAGAGGGGCTAAAACTTACCTTTAATTTAAATGATATCGCTAAGGGACAGCTCGACGATCTAAATACCTCTCCAGATATGATGAGCGATGTAATCAGTTTTTTCATCCCAGAGAAATGGAAACAGATCTCTCTTCCTCTTCTCTCTTCTGTTCCATTAGAAATTAATGACTCTCGGGCAAAATATTTAAGGATTGACTTTTCTCGCCATGAAGTACTAAAACTTCCTAGCCCTCTTCCCGTTTCTCTCTATTTTCCTCCTAATAAAGCCGCTATGCTCCACCCTCAAAAAGTCCAACTCCTCCCTAACCAGTTACTTCACGTGGAAAATGGGCTAAAAGTGATCACAAAGCCTCTTTATGCCAAAGGGGTAAGTAGCTTATTCCTCGAAACTGTCAAAGATATGGTTCAAATTATTGTAGTGCCTGATGAAAATGAAAAAGGGGCTTTTCTAAACTGGTACATCCAGTTTGTTAATCCCAAAGAACTGGAAGACCGCTATGTTCAGTTTCTCCTTGCTGATATTTCTAATCAGGAAGTCTCTGATCTAAGGCCTGGGATTCGTCAGGAATATCTAAGAAATCGCTTTCGCAACTATATGTATCGTTTCGAGCTCTATCAGTCAGAAACTGAAAGATTCGAGCTCTCCCCTTTCTACCAAGGGAATTCCATTGTCCTTACTGAGAAAAAAGCTCATGAAGCGTAGAGGCCTTCTGCAATCTAGAGCTTATAAAGCTTTTAAAAATTTCTTGATGAGGCTTTATACCAATCGACAAAGACAGTATGCAAAGCTATTTGCAGCTGAGGAAATCGAGAGGGAAGATTATTTTCAGATATTCTCTTCGAAAAAAAAGAATCAAACTCTCCCGAAAATCTCTATTGATTCTAAGCAAATTGAACTTAAAACTCAGGTTAAAAAGAGCGAAATCCCAGTTTGCAGACAGCCTCTTCAAGCTTTTTCCTGCCCCGTTCCTCAATACAGAGTAGCCTTGATCTCCCGTCATTTCAGTACCATTGGAGGACTTGAAAAAACTTCTCAGAGAATTGCAGAGGGATTTTCCCGAAGAGGTATATATGTGCATATTCTCACTACCGATCAGATGAAAAAGAAAAACTTGCATCCTTTGATTCATTGTGAAATGTTAGAAGCAAAAAAAAGACTTAGTTTTCGCAAACTTGAGGAGTTTGATCGTTTATGCCAAGCATGGGCAAAAGCACATCCCACCGAGATCACTTTCGGAATGGATCGGGTTCGTCACCAAGAAGCATTGCTGCTATGATAGTGACTACAAAGGATTCGAAAACATCAGCAGCCATGCCAGCGCAGTCACCCACATTGTCTCCAACATTGTCAGC
>JACPWA010000208.1 GCA_016191565.1 Simkania negevensis
GCCAGTTACATTGGGAGGAGGAAGAAGAAGGCAGAACGGTTTTTTTTCAGATAGAGCATCTGCATGGAGAAACCCTTTTCTTTCCCAAAAATAGGTCCATTTGTCTTCGACAAGTTGTGGAGAGTAGGAGGTAGGAAGCTCTTTCATACTGCAAAAGGTATCATTTTTTTAGAGGAAATTCAAAGCAATTCGCGCTTCTTCCTCCTCTTTTTTGATCATCTCTTCAAATTGGACTACTTTCTTTCTTTTTCCTAGAACATGATAATATAAGGAAAGCTGCCGGTAGAGCGCTACTTTTTCCCATAAAAATGCTCCTTTGATCCACTCTGACTCCAAAGTAATTCTACCTTTCAAGTAATGAGGGAGGAAGGAAGAAGAAAGAGGGGAAGTCAAATCGGTGGCTAAATCAAAATGAGCAAGCCCTTCTTTTTCCCCTTTGGAAAAAGAAAGGAAAACTCCATAGAAGAGAAAGTAGGAAGAAGTGGCATTTTGTATGATTTCTTTTGGGACTTTGCTGAAAAATTTTTTCAGTTTCTCTTCGTTTCTTTCTAGGAGAAGAGTATGCAGAAAAAGAGAGTCGAAATGCTCTTTTTCTTCCTTATTTAAAGCGAGAGTTTCTAATTTAGAAAAGTAGGGAAAAAGATTTTTTCCTTCCCCTCTAGAAAGTTCTTTTTCCAAGAGAAGGTAGAGGAAGCGCAGATCTGCAGGATTTCTTTCTTTTTTAGAAATGGAAAAAAACTCCTCTAAAAGCTTTTTGGGATGAGGGTTTTTCAAGTAGGAGATCAGAAAAGGAGAGGTCAAAGGAGGGGAGTCTTGGAAGTAATGGGTAAAAAGATAGGAAATCAGTTCTGGGTAATCCATCTCAAAAAGGAGGAAGAGGGCATTGGTAAGCAAAAAAGGGCGATCTTGGAGATCTAGAGGAACTTTTTGCAGAGTTTCATAGAGAAGAGCTGGTTTAGAAAGACAAAAAGAGAGAAGAAAAATGAGGTTAAGCCGCTTTCCTTCCTCAGAAAGAAGGGGAGAGGGGGGCTGAATAAAGGGGAGATGCTGCCAGCTTTCGCCGATTTCTTCTATAAGTTCCTCTGTTTCTTTCACTTTTAAAAGAGTAGGAAGGAGGCGGAGGATCAGAAGGGCAAAGAGATGGGCTCCTTTTCGATCTTTCTTTGCTGTTTCATGCAGTCGAAAATAAATGTGTTCTTCAAGAAGATAGTGGAGAGGATGTTTAGGAAATTTGCGCAGTGCTAGCTCTAAGCATTTGACCTCCTCTTCCACGTCATCTTCAGTTTGATAGACGAGCGATTTGCCAAGGTATTCCAGAGGAGCTCCTGGAGTGTGGTGTAGCTTTTCGAATTCACTTAGTGCTTCAGAAAAAAGCTCTTTGTTTCCCTCTTTTTTCCCCTGCTCAATGAGGGTAATTCCTGCGCGAAAAATCGCCTCCCTTGCTTCAATCCTTCCGGCAAAGGAGTGAGCGATTCGCCTATATTCAGAAAGTGCTTTTTTATAATCTTTATGAGTTAGAAAAGCATCTGGGATGGAAAGACAGTTGACCATAATATTATGGCTCCCAAGAGAGATCTGCATCTCTTCCATTTCGAAATCAGCATCGCGATAGATCAGTCCCACATGTCCTCCGACTAAAGGGGTATGGCTATCATAATTAAAAATGGGGGCTCCATTTACAAGTAAACGGAAACTACTTTCGAACTTTTCGATGGTAATTTTCTGCAGCTGATCGATTTCAAGGCTTATTTCAGGAAGATTGATCACCTCTACATTAGAACGGAAGAGCTTGCAAGCTGGGCTATTTTTCGAACCGATCCACAAACAGTAACCATCTTCTAGCCCTTCTCTTTCGTTGGGTTCTGGGATGCAGATCAAAAAGCCAATTCCCAAAGAAGAAGGGTGAAGCTCTAATTGCGCTTCCATTTTGATGTTGCCTGAGTAGCTCTCTTTGGAAATCATAAGCATCACCCATTCCATCTTCTTAGAAACCTGATTAACTGCCATCTGTTTAGTAAGGAGGACATTTTCTTGAAATTCCCAATCTTCTTGATGTTTAGGATCGAGTTTGCCGGTAAGCATCCACTCAGGACGCCCCTCAAGATAGTTTTCTATCTCCTGAATTATTTCCCTAATCGAGTCATATCTTTTCTTTGGATCTACATCTAAGCAGCGTTTAGCAATATGGGAGAGTTGTAGAGGAATATCTCGATGAGGAGCAACCTCCTCAGGAAGCTTAAAACGCTCCTCTTTCATTTTTTTTCTAAATTCTTTGAGGGAAGGGCGCAGGAAGGGGAGGCGAAGGGAAAGGATTTGGTAAAAAAGCACCCCTAGAGAATAGATATCAGTTTTGATACTAGAAGGATATAAAAGAGCTCTTTCTGGAGCCATATAGCATACAGTGCCCACCACTCGACCAGGTTTGGTGAACTCATCTGACCTTGGATTTAAAAGTATTTCGGGGCTGTTTTCTTCCGCCTCTCCTATTTTGTGAGCAATGCCCCAATCCAGAATAAGCACTTCACCATATTTTCCTACCATCACATTTTCAGGCTTTAAATCTCGATGCAATATCCCTTTGGAGTGAGCGTAATCCATCCCCTGCAATACATTTAAAAAAATCCGAATGAGAGAAGGGATGGAGCTTCCAATCGGATGAGGCCTTTCCCCTTTTTTTTCCTGCTGCTTGCTCTTCTTTAAAATCTCTTTTAGCGACTCTCCTTCAACGTAAGGCATGGTGTAGTAGATTTGATTCTCGTCAAGATGGAGAGAATAGATAGGGATAATCGATGGATGGGTCAAAGAGGAAGCAATTTTTGCTTCAGAGACAAATCTTTTTTTAATTGAAGGATATTTGAGAAGGTTAGGAAGTATTTTTTTTAGAGCAATGTTTCGATCACAAAGGGGATCATAGGCGATATAGATCTCCCCCATTCCCCCTTTTCCAATCAGGCTGAGGCAGCGATAATTACCGATGAGCTCCGGTAGAGCTTCCTCTTTCTTTTTTTCTTCTTCTTTTTCCATGGCTCGACTCTACCGATCTCCTTTATAGATGACAAGAATTTTTGCGATGAAGTTGCTAAAATCTTGCCTTTATATAAAAATATGGGAGGAAATTAGGGTAGCGAGGCCCCTCTGGATGTTTTGAGTAGGAAAAGTGAAAGCCATTTTCAAGTAGTATTTTAAATTAAAGTTATTGATTTTAACTTTTTTACATTGCCTTTAAGTTTATTTAATTAAAATATAAGCCTATGCAATTACTCCACTTATTTTCTTCCCCTTCTTCTTTTCCTCATTTAAATAAAGAGACTTTGCGCGCAAGGCAAGCTGTCCAGTATATCGCCGTTGGTATCGTGGTGGGGCTTATTACCTATTCTATTTCCTCCCTCTTAATAGGAAAACCGCCAGAAAACCCTTCTCCACAAGGAAAGCCTCCTCCTCAGAACCGCTATAATTATATCAAATGGCCTGGGAAAGTGTTATTACTTGCTGTAACATATGCGGCAGCTATTCCTTTAGTCATGGCGATAGGCGCTTTCCTTTACTTATACTTTGCCCTAATGGCTGATGTTTACAGAAGACTGATGGGAAGAGTAAATGTTATCGATTATCGCTACCTGATTTCTAATCCACCATTGTAGAGTTTCTTTTTTTGTTGTAGGCTTTAGCCAATATAAAGTAGCCACCAGTAGAAATATGCTTGAGAAAAAAGAGATTGTTTTAACAGGAGATCGGCCCACGGGTCCCCTTCATCTAGGCCATTATGTGGGCTCACTTCGCTCTCGCGTTGAGTTGCAAGATGAGGCAAAGCAATTTGTGATGATTGCTGATACCCAAGCTCTTACCGACTACGCTAAAGAGCCTCAAAAAGTCAGAGAGAATGTGTTGCAAGTAGCCCTTGATTATCTAGCTGTGGGAATTGACCCGCATAAAACGACCATCTTTATTCAGTCGCAAGTCCCAGCTCTGCCTGAGCTCACGATGTACTATCTTAATCTTGTAACCTGGAACCGGCTTAAACATAACCCCACTGTAAAATTGGAGATCAAGCAAAAAGGATTTGGGGAAAATGTCCCTGCAGGGTTTATGACCTATCCGATCTCGCAAGCAGCAGATATTACCGCATTTAAAGCTACCCTTGTGCCAGTAGGGGAGGATCAAAGGCCCATGATTGAGCAGACCAATGAGGTGGTGCGCCATTTCAATCGGACCTATCAATGTGAGGTACTTGTTGAAACAAAGGCACTAATCCCTAAAATCGCCCGCCTTCCCGGAACAGATGGGCAAGCAAAAATGGGGAAATCTCTTGGCAATGCGATTTTCTTATCTGATTCTGTTGATGAGCTCACTAAAAAAGTAAAAAAAATGTACACCGATCCTAACCATCTTCGGGTCGAAGATCCAGGTAATGTCGAAGACAATCCTGTTTTTATCTATCTCGATGCCTTTGGAAAAGAGGTGGAGAAAATAGGAGAGCTTAAAGCCCATTATAAAAAGGGGGGCCTTGGCGATTCGATTGTAAAAAAATATCTACTTGATGTGCTCTTAGAGTTTTTAGAGCCGATCCAAAAAAAGAGAAAGGAATTTGAGAAAGATCTCGCTTCAGTCATGGAAATGTTAAAAAGAGGGACGGAGAAAGCAAATGAGACTGCGGGTAAAACTTTAAGCGAAGTGCGTAAAGTGATGCATCTTGATTATTAGGCCTCTTTTTCGTGGATCTTTTCATAAATGAGCAGGGCTCTTTGCAAATAAGAAAGTGCCTCTTCGAACATGTCTAGAGCATGATAGACCTTCCCGATGTTCCTGAGGCTGTTGGCTACATCTGGATGCTCGCTACCATAGACCTTTTTATAAATGATCAAAGCGCTTTGGTAGTAAGAAAGAGACTCTTGAAAGTTACTGAGA
The DNA here is from genome assembly GCA_016191565.1 of Simkania negevensis. GTDB lineage: Bacteria > Chlamydiota > Chlamydiia > Chlamydiales > Simkaniaceae > Simkania_A > Simkania_A negevensis_A. The sequence goes on from JACPWA010000208.1 coordinate 4,906, forward strand.
TCCCAGTAAGCTGTTCCTATGTTATTGAGACTGTTAGCCACATGAGGGTGCTCCTTACCATAGACTTTTTCCCGGATGGCTAAAGCTCTTTGCAAATAAGGAAGTGTCTTTTGGAGCTTCTTGAGATCGGCATATACTATCCCAATATTATCGAGGTTATTAGCTACACCTGGATGCTCCGGACCAAATATCCTTTCTTCGATGAGCAAAGCTCTTTGTAGGCAAGAAAGGGCCTCTTCGGGCTTGCTGAGGGCACGATAAACCACCCCGATGTTACCAAGAATCGTAGCTACATCAGGGTGCTCTTTACCATAGATCTTTTCGTAGATGAACAGAGCTCTTTGCAAATAAGAAAGAGCCTGTTGGGGATTGTCGAGATTAAAACAGACCGTCCCGATGTTACTAAGGCTTGCGGACACGTTTGGATGCTCCTTACCATAGACTTTTTCCCGGATAGCTAGAGCTCTTTGCAAATAAGAAGAAGCCTGTTGGAAATTGCCGATATCAACATAGACCGAGCCAATATTACTAAGGCTGGTAGCTACGTCTGGATGCTCCTCACCATAGACCTTTTCGTAGATGAACAGGGCTCTTTGCAAATAAAAAAGAGCTTGTTGAGGACTGCCCAGAGTCCCGTAGGCTACCCCAATATTGTTTAAACCCATAGCCACATCTTGATGTTCCTCACCATAGACGTTTTTCAATATGGCCAGAGCTTTTTGGTGGTAGGAAAGAGCTGCTTGGAGTTTGCCCAGAGTACTGTAGGCTATCCCGATGTTATTGAGGCTTTTAGCTACATCAGGATGCTCCTTGCCATATTCTTTATAAGCTCGATCTAAAGCTTCTTGATAGCACTCGATAGCTTTGACTGGTTTGCCCAAGTTCAAAAATACATTTCCCAAGTTGAA